>NZ_JBHVVJ010000005.1:0-276500 GCF_042883665.1 Arthrobacter sp. NPDC058192
CCTACCTCCAGCGCCGCAACGAGTCCCTCCATCCGGAGGTTTTCAAATGAGGCAACGAATCACTCTTCCCGGAGGTATTGCAATGAGGCAACAGGGGGCCCGTGCCCCGCCGGGTCACGAAACAGCGCCAGTTTCCCCGCCACGGTTCTTATTAGTTCAACAACACGCGATGATGACCGCATGGATAAGGCGATGGTCTGCGTCGTTGTAATTGCTGCCGCGCTGCTAGGCGGATGCGCCAGCCCGGTGCCACCGTCGATCGAACCGACAACATCCTCTCAACCCACCATGCTCCCGGACGAGCTAACCGGCCGGGCCACGGTCTTACAAAATGGGGACAATTCACCTGTGCTCTGTCTGGGGGCCACTACGACCTCCTATCCGCCCAGGAGCTGCGGAGGTCCGGTCATCCGGAACTGGGACTGGTCCAAGGTGACCGGGTACCAAACCCTAAACGGCGTCACCTGGGGGGCCTACGAAGTAACCGGAACATGGGACAACGGTGAACTTGTCCGGACCCGGGAGGCCGTTCCCCTGTCGTCCACTGACGCTGCTGTCCCCGAGGCCGCAGCGCCCGTCTCCGGGAAACCCGGGAGGGGAAGCGAGTCACAGCTCAGGCAGCTCCGGCAAGAGCTTACGCAGGCGGGTGGGCAGCCTATCCTTATGTCGTGGGTCGAGAACGGCTACCTCGTGGTACTTGTCGCCCACGACAACGGCGCCATCCAGCGAGAATTGGACCGCAAGTACGGCGCCAATGTGGTTCTCGTGCGGTCCGCACTCAAGCGCAGCACCTAGCCGGTCCGCACGCCGGCGGAAACAAAAAGGACCCCGGGGCTAGGCCCTCGGGGTCTTTCTGTAGCGGTGGGGAGGCTCGATCTCCCGACCTCACGATTATGAGTCGTGCGCTCTAACCAACTGAGCTACACCGCCATAAATGAGGAAAACCTGCGCTCAGCCGGTCAAAAACCGCCTTGACACAGGCCCTCATTCAGAGCCCCCCACCGGAATCGATCCGGTGACCTCGTTCTTACCAAGAACGCGCTCTACCACTGAGCTAGGGGGGCAACGAGTAAATACTCTACCGGAAGATTCGCCCACCAACAAATCGGTGGGCGGACGACGGCGGGGCCGCCGAAAACAGCGGAAATACGGGCTTCCGGGGCGGTCCAGGAGCCCGGATCAGGCGCCGCGAGCCGGCTGTTCTACGCGGTGTGACGAAGCGAACACAGCACCCGACCGCTTGAGTTCTTAAACAAGAACGGGCCGGCTCACTCAGGAGCCGGCCCGTTTTCAGATGGAGCTATTGGTTACCACTTGTTGCGCGGCTTGAAGCCGCCTTCGTGGCGGGGCTTGCGGGCGTCGCCGCCGAAGCTCCGCTCGGAACGCTCGCTGTAGGAGCGGCCACCGCGGTCCGCGGACGACCGCTCGCCGTCGTTCTTGCGGAATTCGCGCTTGAAGCCGCCGTTGCCCTTGAAGTTGCCGCTGCCGCCGGAGTAGCCGCCGCGGTCCCCCCGGTCCCCGCCACGGTTGCCCTGGTAGGCGCCGCGGTCCCCGGAAGGCTTGCGGCCGTTGTCGAGCTCGAGGTGGATCAGCTCACCGCCGATCCGGGTGCGCGACAGGGCGCGCAACTGCTCGGGGCTCAGGTCGGCCGGGAGCTCCACGAGGGAGTGGTCCGAGCGGATGTCGATGCCGCCGATCTGGGCCGAGGAGATGCCGCCCTCGTTGGCGATGGCGCCCACGATGGAACCGGGCATGACGCGCTGGCGGCGTCCCACGGCGATCCGGTAGGTGGCGTTGCCCTCGGTGAGCTGGCGGGTCGGGCCGCGGGAGCCGAAGCCGTCCTTGGAGCGCTCGCGCTTCTGGAACTCGGGCGCGGCCGGGAGTTCCTTGACCAGCAGCGGCTGCCCGCCCTGGGCCATGACCGCCAGTGCGGCGGCGATCTCGGCGGCAGGCACCTTGTGCTCTTCCTCGTAGGAGGCGATGAGGTCGCGGAAGGCGGCAACGTCCTCGGACTCGAGCGTCTCCGTGATCTTCTCAGCGAACTTGCCCAGGCGCAGGGTGTTGACGGTTTCGGCGGTGGGCAGGTGCATCTGTTCCACCGGCTGGCGCGTGGCCTTCTCGATGGAACGCAGCAGGTACTTCTCGCGCGGCGTCATGAACAGGATCGCGTCACCGGAACGCCCCGCGCGGCCGGTGCGGCCGATGCGGTGCACGTAGGACTCGGTGTCATGCGGGATGTCGTAGTTGATCACGTGGCTGATCCGCTCGACGTCGAGGCCGCGGGCGGCGACGTCGGTGGCCACCAGGATGTCGATGCGGCCTTCCTTGAGCGCGTCAACAGTGCGTTCGCGCTGCTGCTGCGGGATGTCGCCGTTGATGGCGGCAGCCTGGAATCCGCGGGCCTTCAGCTTGTCGGCGAGGTCCTCGGTGGCCATCTTGGTGCGCACGAACGCGATGACGCCGTCGAATTCTTCAACCTCAAGGATGCGGGTCATGGCATCAAGCTTGTGCGGGCCCATGACCTGCAGGTAACGCTGCTTGGTATTGGCGCCCGTGGTGGTCTTGGACTTGACCTGGACCTCGGCCGGGTTGTTCAGGTACTGCTTGGACATCCGGCGGATCTGGCTCGGCATGGTGGCCGAGAACAGGGCCACCTGGCGGGATTCCGGAGTCTGCTGGAAGATCTGCTCGACATCTTCAGCGAAGCCCATGCGCAGCATCTCGTCGGCCTCGTCCAGCACAAGGTACTGGAGTTCGGACAGGTCCAGGGACCCCTTGGCGATGTGGTCGATGACGCGGCCGGGGGTACCGACAACAACCTGGGCGCCGCGGCGCAGGCCCGCGAGCTGGGGTCCGTAGGCGGAGCCGCCGTAAACCGGGAGGACGGTGAAGTCATCGATGTGCTTGGCGTAGGAGGTGAAGGCCTCGGCAACCTGGAGCGCGAGCTCGCGGGTGGGGGCCAGGACCAGGGCCTGGGTCTTGCGGGACGGGCCGTTGAGGTCGTGGAGCTCGGCCAGGCGGGACAGCGCCGGTACTGCGAATGCTGCAGTCTTACCGGTACCGGTCTGGGCCAGGCCCACGACGTCGCGGCCTTCGAGCAGCAGCGGGATGGTCGCTGCCTGGATCGGGGACGGCTTCTCGTAGCCGACATCCTGCAGGGCAGCCAGGACGCGGCCGTCAATGCCGAGGTCAACGAACTTGACGCCCTCGTCCTCGGCGTCCCCGGCCTTGGAGTCCTCGTTCGTGGACTGGGCCGGCTTCGTGTCAGCCTTGGGGTCGGTGCCAGCGGCCTCGGCGGCAGCCGGAGCCTCGGTGGCGGCGGGAGCCTCGGTGAATTCCGGGGCGGAGCCGGCTGCGGGGGCAGCCGCTTCAGAAGTCTCGACGACGGCGGTGGGCTCGGTCGTTTCGGAGCTGTTCTGGTTTTCGGGCATAGGGGATTTCTTCCTCATCCATAGGGGCCAAGCGGCACAACCCGAGGTGAGCGGAGCCGCAGTACGCGTGACGTGAGTTGCCGGGCGTACGTTGACCGGCGGGTCACATAGAAGTCCGGCGCTTTCGCAATCCCATGGCAGGACTTCCCGCTGCATCTCTTGGCTGCTATCCCAGCAGTCTGTACAGCGTTTTCTTTTGCCGGCTCTCCCTATGAAAATGCCCGCATCACAATTTGCGGGCCCCAACACTTGCCAGTCCTGCCTCAAGAATTGGGCAGGAATAAGGGATTTCCGGAGTGGGGGATGTATCCATCATAAGCCATGGACCAGAATGGCGGTAACTGAGGGCCCGACATCGGCCGGTGAGATTGCGCACACCGGCGTCGTGATCCTCGACCCAACCTAGGCGCCTAGCTGGCGCTGCAGCTTCTCGAAGCGCTGGTGATACTCGGGCTGGAGGCGGATCTCACCGTCGGCGTCGGCGTCACGCAGGGCCTCGATGTCCGCCAACGTGGGGTCGCTGAACCACTTGGCGATGGTCACGCCGTGGGCGGGGACGAAAATCCTGTGAATGTGGTTGCCGGCCTCAATGCTGCCCGTGCGGACCACGCGGAGGTATGTGCCCACCTTCCCGGCCTCGGTGAACCTGCGGACCCAGTGCGGCTCCCCCATCCGCCGCTGGAACGTGGCGCAGGGGACGCGGGGAGACGTTACTTCAACCTCGACATCCAATCCGAGCTTCCAGCGTTCGCCGATCACGGCCTCGGAGGCGTTGATCCCGGTGATCCGCAGGTTTTCGCCGAAGATGCCCGGCGGCAGATCCCGGCCGAGCTCGGCACTCCAGTAATCGGCGTCGTCCTGCGAATACGCGTAGAGAGCCTGGTGCTCGCCGCCGTGGTGGATCCTGCTCGCCTGGATGTCGCCGTGCAGGCCGAGTTTGTGGACCCGCACCGGACCGTCCACGGCACGCTTGTCGATCGCGGTGACCCCGACGCTGCCAGGATCCGCGAGCAGCTGGTGAACCCGGCAGACTGCAAGCACAGATGCGCTTTTCATGGCACCAGTCTAGGCCTGCCGCAGCGCGGCCTGTCTGCCTGGCGCGGGACTCCTCCCGAAGGCCCCCACCGCCGCGCTCCTCCCCGGTTGCTTTGTCGATCAACCCGGAAAACCCTGGCGACGCCTGCGAGTCCTGCCGGATCTGGCAGGCCCACGAGAAGCAACTGGGAGGGACAGCCGCGGCCGGCCTGCCGTGGACGAATAGGATGCTGGCATGAGCAACGCCGCTGCAGCTTCCGATGTTTCCGATGTCCTCGCGATCGATTCGCTCCTGAGCGCCGAGGAACTGGCCGTGCGGGAGCGGGTCCGGGACTTCACGGACCAGCGCATCCGACCGGGGATCGCCAGCTGGTTCGAGGACGCCGTGTTCCCGCTCGAGCTCGCCCCGGAACTGGGTGAACTCGGCGTGCTGGGCATGCATCTGGAGGGCTACGGCTGCCCCGGCCGCTCCGCCGTCGAATACGGCCTCGCGGCAATGGAGCTCGAGGCCGGCGATTCCGGCATCCGCACGTTTGTCTCCGTGCAAGGCTCCCTCGCCATGACGGCCATCCACAAGTGGGGCTCCGAGGACCAGAAGCAGGAGTGGCTCCCCCGGATGGCCGCCGGCGAGCTGATCGGGGCTTTTGCCCTGACCGAACCCACGGCCGGCTCGGACCCTGCCTCGATGCAGACCTTCGCCCGCCGCGACGGCTCCGGCGAGGACGCCGGTTGGGTCCTGGACGGCGCCAAGCGCTGGATCGGGCTGGCGTCGGTGGCAGGAGTCCTGGTGGTCTGGGCCAGAACCGACGACGGCGTGCGCGGCTTCCTTGTCCCCGCCGGCACCCCGGGCGTCACCGCGACGCCGATCGGGCGGAAGCTCTCCATGCGCGCCTCCATCCAGTGCGATATCACGTTCGACGGCGTGCGCCTCGGCCCGGAGGCGCTGCTGCCCGCGGCGCAGGGGCTGCGGGGCCCCTTCACCTGCCTCAATGAGGCCCGGTACGGCATCGCGTGGGGTGCCATGGGCGCGGCCCGGGATTCCTACGAGGCCGCCCTGGCCTATGCCCAGGGCCGGCTGCAGTTCGGCAAGCCGCTGGCCGGATACCAGCTGACGCAGGAGAAACTGGTGAACATGCTCCTGGAAATCCAGAAGGGCACCCTGCTGGCCCTGCACCTGGGCCGGCTCAAGGACGCCGGCACGCTGCGCCCGGAGCAGATCTCGCTCGGCAAACTCAATAACGTGCGGCAGGCGCTCGCCATTGCCCGGGAGGCCCGCACGATCCTTGGCGGCAACGGCATCACCCTGGACTATTCCCCGCTGCGGCACGCGGCCAACCTCGAATCCGTCCGCACCTACGAGGGCACCGACGAGGTCCACACCCTCGTCCTGGGCCAGCACATCACCGGGCTCCCTGCGTTCCGCTAGGCGGGTTCCCGGCCGGCCCTGGGCTCAGGCGGAGAAGCCGCCGTCGGCCTTGACCAGCTGCCCGGAGATCCAGCGGCCCTCGGGCGAAAGCAGGAACGCCGCCGTGCCGGCCACATCCGCCGGTGTGCCCAGCCGCCCGCCGGGCTGCCGCCGGGCCAGGTCCGCCCGGACCGTGTCATCCATCCAGCCCGTGTCCACCGGTCCCGGGTTGAGGACGTTGGAGCTGATGCCCAGCGGGCCGAGCTCCCGCGCCGCCGCGATCACGATCCGGTCCAGGGCGCCCTTCGAAGCCCCGTAGGGCACGTTGTAGGCGGTGTGGTCACTGGTCAGGGCCACGATGGCGCCGCCGTCGGGACCTGCCTGGCGGGCGAAGGCGGCAATCAGCTGCCAGCTGGCGCGGGTGTTGACCGCGAAGTGCCGGTCGAAGCTCTCCAGGGAGGTGTCCAGGATGCCGGAGTCCACGGATTCGGCATGGCTGAGAACCAGGCCCTGCAGCGTTCCGGCCTCCGCCGCGGCCGCGGCAATCAGCCGGTCCACTGCGTTTGGGTCTTCGAAGTCCGCGGTCAGGGCCACGACGGCGGCACCGATCGCCTGCAGCTCGGCGGTGAGGCGTTCGACGTCGTCCGGCTGGACTCCCCACGGCATCCGGGCGTCGTAGTCCTGCCAGTAGGTCAGTACGAGGTCCCAGCCGTCCGCGGCGAGGCGGCGTGCGATGCCGGCACCGATTCCGGCGAGGCGGCCGACGCCGGTAACCAGGGCAGTCTTTCGGGGCGAAGCGGAGCTCATGCCGAACAGCCTAGCCGCGGCGGCGGGGTCAGGCGGGTGACCGGACGTCCCGTTCAGCGGCTGGCCCGTCGGCAAGCTCAAGTTCCGGGGCCACGGAGTTGCGCCGCAGGGCGACGAGCCAGCACCCGAGGAGTGCCACGGCGCAGAAGACCCCGGCGCTGGAGGCCATGATCCACAGCCCGGGCGTCTGGATATCGAGGTTTTCCGCGCCCAGGGCTTTGCCGATGGTCTTCGGCGAGAACAGGAACACCAGAAGTGAAATGCCAAGCGCCCCGCCCATGGTCCAGCGCATCCGGGCGAATCGGCGCGGAGTTTCCCGCAGGGTCCAGGCGAAGGCCGGAAAAACGGCGGCGACCCACACCCAGTGGTGGGACCACGAGACAGGGCTGACCAGCAGCATGGTGAGCGCGGTAGCCGACACCGCGACGACGCGGGCACCCTGGTCGCTGGCGGCCTTGATCACGGCGGCTCCCAAGGCCACGACGAGTAGGCTCAGCACCAGCCACGGCACAGTGACGGAGGCTTCCGGGACGCCGAAATGCAGCAGCGCGCCCTTGAGGGAGAGGTTGTCCACATAGCCCGCTCCGCCCATCCGGGACGTGTCCGGCAGCATCTCGAACCAGAACTGCACGGACTCGACGGGACGCAGCAACCAGCCGAGCACCACCGTGGCGGTGAAGCCTGCGGCCATGTTGAGCAGCCCGCGCCAGTCCTTGCGGACCAGGTAGTACAGGCCGAAAACCAGGGGCGTGAGCTTGATGCCTGCGGCGACGCCCACCAGGAAGCCGCTGCCCGGGAAGCCGCGTGTCCAACGCGGGTTGCGGGCCAGCAGGTCCGCGGCCATGAGGCCCATGAGCAGGGCGTTGATCTGGCCGAACATCAGGGTCTCCCGCCACGGGCCGAGATTCAGCACCGCCAAAACCAGCACGGCGGCGGCCCAGCAGTTGCCCGGGGAACGGAAGGTGGCGCGCCAGTTCCCCTTTCCATTCCAGTAGCGGACCGTGCGGACGGCGGCCAGGACCGCCACGAGCGCGCCAGTGGCGTTGAACAAGGCCAGGGCGGCCGCTTGGGGCAGCCGGGCCAGCTGGCTGAACAGCACGGCGGCGAACGGCGGATAGGTGAACTTCAGTGCCGGGCCGCCGGCCCAGTCCACATTTCCCGCGTACAGGTCCGACGGCGCCGTGCCGGCGTCGTTCAGGATTTTCCCGCCGTACCAGTAGACGCTGAAGTCCAGGCCCTCTTTCGCCCAGACGCCCAGCGACATCCAGATGAAGTAGCCGACGGCAACGACGACCGCCGCGACGGAGAGCCAGGCAAGCGTGCCTGTGGCCAGCCCCGGGACGGGGATCTTCGGATCGGGCTGTTGCGGGACGGGGACGGCCACGGCGGCGTTCGGCCGCGCGTAGCTGTGTTCGGAATCGAGCACTGACATGAATTCCCCGATCGGGCTGCTGGTGTAGACGCTGGCCGGTGGTCGGTTCCGTCCGGGCGGCGGAAACGCGCCCTCGCTGTCGGTCAGTCTACAGAACAGCTAGGCCGGAACCGGGACCGTGTCCGTTTCCCGGGCGTGCTTGCGGATGGTGGCGCTGATGACGGCGGCGATCGTGCACATGGCGGCGGCGGCAAACCAGGCG
The DNA here is from genome assembly GCF_042883665.1 of Arthrobacter sp. NPDC058192. Lineage (NCBI taxonomy): Bacteria > Bacillati > Actinomycetota > Actinomycetes > Micrococcales > Micrococcaceae > Arthrobacter > Arthrobacter sp. NPDC058192. The sequence continues at coordinate 8,313 of NZ_JBHVVJ010000005.1, forward strand.
TAGGTGTACTGCCCGGTGGCGTCCCGGATGGCGCCGGCCGCCAGGGCCGCGGCGGCCGCCCCGAGCTGGTGGGCCGCGAACACCCAGCCGAACACGACGCTGCCGTCGGCGCCGAACACCTGCCGGCAGATGGCGGCGGTCGGCGGCACCGTGGCAACCCAGTCCAGGCCGTAGATGACCACGAACACGATCATGCTGGGCTGGACCGTGGCGCTGAGCAGCAGCGGCAGGACCAGCAGCCCGATTCCGCGGAACTGGTAGTACACGGCCAGCAGGATCCGGGGGTTGAAGCGGTCCGTGAGCCACCCGGAGGCGATGGTTCCGACGATGTCGAAGATGCCGACGACGGCGAGCAGGCCTGCCGCGGTGGTCTCCGGCATGCCGTGGTCATGGGCGGAAGGGATGAAGTGGGTGCCGATCAGCCCGTTGGTGGTTGCGCCGCAGATCGCGAATCCGGCCACGAGGGCCCAGAAGGTACGGACCTTGCTGGCCCGCTTGAGCACCTGCAGGGCGCGGACCGCCGCGTTGCGGCGCGGCCCGGCCGAGTCGCGATCCGCCGGGGCCGCCTCCGCGGTTCCGTCGTCGGCGGCCGGCGTGGCCCCGTAGGGCAACACGCCGACGGCGGCCGGGGAGTTTTTCAGAAACATCAGCACGAGCGGCACCACGGCGAACGCGCCGGCGGCGATGAGGAGCGAGGCCTGCCGCCAGCCCGAGTCCTGGGCCAGAACCGCGATGAAGGGCAGGAACACGAGCTGGCCGGCGGCACTGCCAGCGGTGAGGATGCCGATTACCAGGCCGCGGCTCTTGGCGAACCACGTGTTGGCGATGGTGGCGGCGAAGACCAGGGCCATGGATCCGGTGCCCAGGCCGATCAGCAGCCCCCATGTCAGCAGGATCTGCCAGGACTGGTTCACCAGGACCGTCAGCGCGCTGCCGGCACCGATCAGCACCAGGGCCACGGCCGTGACCGCGCGGACGCCGAAGCGTTCCATGAGGGCCGCCGCGAACGGTGCCGTGAGGCCGAACAGCACGAGGTTGATGCTGACCGCGGCCGAGAGCACGGTGGTGGACCAGCCGAACTCGTTCTGCAGCGGCACCAGCAGCACGCCGGGAGCGGCCCGGAAGCCGGCAGCCCCGACGAGCGCGAGGAAGGCCACGGCGGCCACAATCCACGCGGGGTGGATCCGCCGGCGGAACGGCGTGGGGGTCTGCGTTGTTTCGGGGGCGCTCATGCGGCGGTTCCGTTCTGGTGTGGCCGGGTGGTCTGCTGTGGCTGGGTCCGTTCAGGGGGTGCCGTGCCGGCAGAGGCCAAGGGCACGGGGTCCGCGGTGCGGGTGAGACTGTGCCAGCTCGTGTTCCCGGCAGTCAGCGGCTCGCCGCAGGCCAAGCAGGTGTCAGCGGAAGAGGTCCGCTGCCCGCAGCCGGTGTGAAGGACGAACATGTGCGCCTGCTCGGAAGGAGCGGGGAGGTGCTTTTCGGCCCAGAGAACGACGGCGTTGAGCACCGGCAGGGCGTCCTCGCCCTTGGCGGTGAGTACGTACTCCTGGCGGGTGCGGCCGCCGTCGTCGTAGGGCCTCCGGGCGAGGAGCCCGGCGTCCACCAGCCCGGCGAGCCGCCGGGTGAGCACGGAATCGGCCGCGCCCAGCCGCTGCTTCATGGCCTCGAAGCGGCCGTTGCCGAAGAACACCTCCCGCAGCACAAGCATGCTCCAGGGGTCGCCGAGGATGTCGAGGCCGCGGGCCATGCTGCAGGTCCGCTCGGACCAGTCGGATCGAAGTGCCATGCAGGCAACGCTAGCTGACTCTCTTGAAGAAAGCTAGGGTGGACGGGCCGGACTCGCGGGGGCGGAATCGCGGAGGCGCTGCCTAAGCCAGGGCGGAGAGCGCGGCGTCGAGGTCGGCGATGAGGTCCTCGGCGTCCTCGATGCCGCACGAGAGCCGGATCAGGTTGACCGGCACGGCCAGTTCGGTGCCCTTGACCGAGGCATGCGTCATTTCCGAGGGGTAGTTCATGAGCGATTCGATCCCGCCCAGGGACTCGGCGAGCGTGAACACGGAGGTCGACTCGGCCACCTTGCGCGCGGCGGCCTCGCCGCCCTTGAACTGCACGGAGACCATGCCGCCAAACTTCCTCATCTGCTTTTTGGCCAGCTCGTGGCCGGGGTGGGAGGGCAGGCCCGGGTACAGCACGGCCTCCACTTCGGGCCGCTCCAGCAGCCACTCGGCCACGGCCTGGGCGTTGTCGCTGTGCCGGTCCATGCGCACACCGAGGGTTTTCAGCCCGCGGGTGGTCAGGAACGCGTCCATCGGCCCGGACACGGCGCCGACGGCGAACTGCACGAAGCCGATCTTCTCGGCCAGTTCGGGGTCGTTGACCACAATCGCACCGCCCACGACGTCGGAATGCCCGCCGATGTATTTCGTGGTGGAGTGCACCACGACGTCGGCGCCGAGGGCCAGCGGGGTCTGCAGGTACGGGGACGCGAAGGTGTTGTCCACGACGAGGAGAGCACCGGCGTCGTGCGCCACCTTCGCGAGGGCCTCAATGTCGGTGATCTTCATCATCGGGTTGGACGGGGTTTCCACCCACACGAGGCGGGTCTTGCCGCCGCCTGCGACTCCGGACGCGCCTCCGGCGGCGACTGCCCTGGCGACGGCGTCGAGGTCGGACATGTCCACCGGGGTGTTCCCGATGCCCCACTCCCCCAGGACCCGGCTGATGAGCCGGTACGTTCCGCCATAGGCATCGTTGCCCAGCACGATGTGGTCGCCGGGCCGGGTGAGCGCGCGGATCATCGAGTCCTCGGCGGCCAGGCCGGAGCTGAAGGAGAACGCTGCGGCGCCGCCCTCCAAGGCGGCGAGCTGCTCCTGCAGCGAATCACGCGTGGGGTTGGTGCCCCGGCCGTACTCGTACCCGGCGCGCAGGCCGCCGATGCCGTCCTGGGCGTAGGTTGACGAGAAATGCACGGGCGGCACCACGGCACCGGTGCGCGGCTCGAAGGCCTGGCCGGCGTGCACGGCGCGGGTGTTGAAGCCGGCGTTCTTCTCAGATGAGCTTTCTGGCTGGATCATGGGACTCCTTGAACTGGTCAGTTGCTGAGGTAGGCGAGGAGGTCATGGCGGGTCAGGATGCCCACCGGGGCGCCGACGAACGTCACCATGAGGGTGTCGGCGTCGGAGAGGAGTTCGCGGGCGGTCGAGATCGATTCGAGCGAGCCGATCACGGGCAGCCGGGCCCCCATGTGTTCGGAGATCTTGTCCGAGAGTTTAGCCTCGCCCCGGAAGAGCTTGGCCGTGAGCGTGCGTTCGTCCACGGCGCCCAGCACCTCGCCCATGACGACGGGCGGCTCCTGGGACAGGACGGGGATGTGCGAGACGCCGAACTCGTTCATGATGTTGATGACATCCCGGACGCTCTCGTTCGGGTGGATGTGGACAAGGTCCGGCAGTTCACCGGTCTTGGCCTTGAGGATCTCGCCCACCGAGGCCTCGTCCCCGCTGGCCAGGAAGCCGTAGGAGCGCATCCACTGGTCGCTGAAGATTTTCGCCAGGTAGCCGCGGCCGGAGTCCGGAAGGATGACCACGACGACGGCGTCCGCGGGGAGGTCCTGGGCGACCTGCAGCGCGGCCACCACGGCCATGCCCGAGGAGCCGCCCACCAGCAGGCCTTCCTCGCGGGCCAGCCGGCGGGTCATCGCGAAGGAATCGGCGTCACTGACGGCAATGACGTCATCCGGGACCGACTTGTCGTAGTTGGCCGGCCACATGTCCTCGCCAACGCCCTCGACGAAATAGGGCCGGCCCGTTCCGCCGGAGTACACGGAGCCGGCGGGATCCGCACCGATGATCTTGACGACGCCGCCCTCGGCCGCGGGACGTCCGGCGGAGACCTCTTTGAGGTACCGGCCGGTGCCGGTGATGGTGCCGCCGGTACCGGCGCCGATCACGCAGTGCGTGACCCGGCCGTCGGTGTCGTGCCAGATCTCGGGGCCGGTGGTTTCGTAGTGGCTCGCCGGGGCGGCCGGGTTGGAGAACTGGTCCGGCTTGAACGCGCCGGGGATTTCGGTCACAAGCCGGTCGGAGACGCCGTAGTAGCTTTGCGGGCTGTCAGGCGGGACGGCGGTGGGCGTGACCACCACTTCGGCACCGTAGGCCTCGAGGACGGCGCGCTTGTCTTCGCCGACCTTGTCCGGCACCACGAAGATGCAGCGGTAGCCCTTCTGCTGGGCCACGAGCGCCAGGCCAACGCCGGTGTTCCCCGACGTCGGCTCCACGATGGTGCCGCCGGGCTGCAGTTTGCCCGTGCGTTCGGCCTCGTCGATCATCTTGGCCGCGATGCGGTCTTTGATCGAACCGCCGGGGTTCAGGTATTCCAGTTTCACCAGGACGGTGGCTGCGATGCCGTCGGTCACGTGGTTGAGCTTGACTAGCGGCGTGCGGCCGATGAGGTCCAGAACGGACTGGGCGTACTTCATAGGTACAAAGCTACCGTCTCCGGCGGCCATGCTGCTGGCAGGATGCGTGGCACCGGAGTCCGGCCTCCCCGGGGTGCGACGATGAGGCGGTGAAGAAGATCCCCCGGCTGAAGACCCTCAAGAGCTATGCCCTGCCGGCTGGCATGCTGCTGGCCGGGTGCGCGGCGCTGGCGTCCGGGCTCCTGCCGGTCCCCGCCTTCCAGGAGCTCGCGGCACGTACCGTGCCCGTGCTCACGTTCGTGGTGGCGATGTCCCTGGTCACCGAGCTGGTGGACGGCGCAGGCCTCTTCCGGGTGGTCACCGAACGGCTGGCGGCCCTGGGCCGCGGCCGGATCCTGCTGTTGTGGTTCCTCGTCATCGCCCTCGCCACCGTCTCCACGGTGTTCTTGTCACTGGATACGACGGCGGTGCTCGTGACCCCCGTCGTCGTGCTGCTCGCCGTCCACGCCCGCATTCCGCCGCTGCCATTCGCCCTGACCACGGTCTGGCTGGCGAACACGGCCTCGCTGCTGCTGCCGGTATCCAACCTGACCAACCTGCTGGCGCAGGACCGGCTCCAGCTCAGTCCGGCTGCGTTCGCCGCACTAGTGTGGGCGCCGGCCGTGGTCGGCATCGCTGTACCGCTGCTGCTCCTGTGGCTGGCGTTCCGCAAGGATCTCCGCGGCAGCTACGGGCCGCAGCCGCTGCACAAGGTCCGGGACCGGGTGCTTCTGTACGCGGCGTCCGGTGTGATGGCGGTGCTACTGCCGGCCCTGGTTTCCGGCGTTCCGGTGCAGTACCCGGCGATGGCCGCGGCCGCCGCCCTGCTCCTGCTTTTCCTGTGGCGGCGTCCCTCCGCTTTGCGCTGGTCCATGATCCCGTGGCGCCCGCTCATGCTCACCTCCGGTCTGTTCATGGTGGTGGAGACCCTGCACGCCAACGGGTTGACCCGGTTCCTGTCCGGGATCGCCGGTACCGGCGACGGCCTGCCGGCTCTCCTGCAGCTCGCCGGGCTCGGCGCAGGGGCGGCAAACGCGGTGAACAACCTCCCCGCCTATTTGGCCCTGGAACCGGCGGGCAACTCCTCTGCCCGGCTGGCGGCCCTGCTGATCGGCGTGAACCTCGGACCGCTGGTGACCCCGTGGGCCTCCCTGGCGACACTGCTCTGGCACGAGCGGCTCCGTTCACTGAACGTGGAGATCCGCTGGGGCGGCTTCGCCCTGGCCGGGGTCGTCGCCGTCGTACTCACCGTCCCCTTGGCGGTCCTGGCGCTGTGGCTCACCACGGGGAGGCACTGACCCAGGCGTTGGCGGCCCGCCTTTAGGCGCCGATGTCGTTGGCGGGGTCCGCCGCAGCGGTGCCGCCCTCCGGCACCGCGTTTTGCCACAGCCCCACGATGTTGCCCTCGGTGTCGCGGAAGTAGGCGGCCCACCCCATGGTGCCCACCTCCTGCCGGGCACTGACTGTGGCGCCGCCGAGGGCCTCAATCTTCTCCAGCGCCGCATCGATGTCATCAACGTCGATGGTGATGACAGGGGAGGTGACAGTCCCTTCCCGGCGGAACATCCCGCCGTTAATCGCGCCCGGCACCGAGGGCATGCCAGATTCGTCGGTCTGGGTGGTGGTGATCATGGTGTAGCTCAGCTCCGGCACCGGATTCACCGTCCAGCCGAACGCCGAGCTGTAAAACTTCCCGGCGCGGACCTCGTCGTCGGCGGGGATTTCGAAGTGCACAACTCCTCGGGCCATTACGCTCACCTGTCATTTCCGGGTTGTGGGACCACTGTGCGATCAAAGGGCCGGGCGCGGGCGGTCCACGCTCCAACCGGATTGTAGTCCCGCCGCGGGCTGCGGGTTAAGGGGCGCCGGGCCCGGTCTTGGTGCCGGTCTTTTGAGCTGCAATGCAGCGGCGGTCGCAGGGGCGTGGGAACATGTTCGGGTGACCATCGCAGACGTCCCCGCCGGCCTTGCCGCCGCGGCGGACGCCTCGTTGCGGTGGCATCCCGGCGGCCCCTTCGACCTTCTCCAGACCATAGGCCCGCTGCGGCGGGGCCAAGGGGACCCCGCCATCCGGACAGCCCCCGACGCCGTGTGGCTGGCGTTCACGACGCCCGCCGGTCCCGCGACGCTGCGCTTGGCAACCACGGGACCCAGGGCGGACCCGGCGGTTGACGCGCAGGCCTGGGGCCCCGGAGCCGCCGACGCCGCGGGCTCTGTCCCGCGCCTACTGGGCCGCGATGACGACTGGACGGCTTTCGATGAGCCCGTCTTCCACGCCACGCTGCCCCGGATGGTCATCGAAGCCCGGCGACGGAACCTGGCGGTGCGGCTGCCCGCAACCGGCCGGATGGTCGACGCGCTCGTGCCGACCATCCTGGAGCAGAAGGTCACCGTGATTGAAGCCCGCCGCGGCTACCGCTACCTGGTGTACCGCTTCGGAACGGCCGCCCCCGGCGCCGGGTCGGTGGCTCCGGCCAACCTCATGATCCAGCCCACCCCGGCGCAATGGCTCCGCATCCCGTCCTGGGAATGGCACAAGGCCGGAGTCGGGCCCCAGCGCTCGGCGACCGTCATGCGCGCGCTGCGCTCCGCCGTCGGCCTCGAACGGCTCGCCGTCCTGCCAGCCGCCGAAGCCGGGGCGAAGCTGCAGACCATCCCGGGGATCGGCGTGTGGACGGCCGCCGAGGTGGTGCAGCGCACGCACGGCTGCCCCGACTCGATCGCGGTGGGCGACTACCACCTGGCGGCCTATGTCGGCGCGGCGCTGACAGGCCGCCGCACGGACGACGCCGGCATGCTCAGGCTGCTCGCCCCCTGGGCGGGGCACCGGCAGCGGGTGGTCCGGATGCTCGGCCTCAGCGGTTTCCGCAAACCCACCTTCGGCCCCCGGATGACCATCCAGGACCACCGCGGCCACTGACCACCACCCACACTGCAACGCGGGGTCACTTACGGCCCATTCGAGGCCAACGATTGGGCGCCAAGTGACCCCGCGTTGGAGGGGTGCATCAGGAGTCGGCGGGTCAGGAATCCGCGGGTCAGGCGCGGCGGAGGACCGACTTCATGCGGGCGATCACACCTTCGAAGCCCTCGGCAAGGTCATCGGCATTGAGCTTGAAGTAAGCCCAGCCGGCGCCGCGGAAGGCTTCGTCGCGACGATTGTCCCGGGACTGCTGTTCCCGCGTGAGGTGATGGGCGCCGTCGTACTGAACAGCAATCCGAAATCGCCGGTATCCCAGGTCGGCTGCGGGCGACCGGTCATCATCCGGATCGAGCCTCAGCTGTAGCTCCGGTTCGGGCAGGCGCGCGTCCATCAGCGCGAGCCGCAGGAACGTTTCCGGGAACGAATCCGATCCCACCCGCATCTCGTCGAGGGCCAGCCGGGCCCTCTCCACTCCTTTCATATTGGGGTGCTGGCGGATGAGCAGCCGCAGGCCCTCCTTATGGGCGTAGGGCTCGGACCTGTTCTCAAGTCCCGGCCGCGGGATGCGGATCAATTGGTCGCCCATAGCGATGAGATAGTTGAGCGGCAGCACGGCCGCCAGATCCAGCCAGGTCCGCGGCGGCACCGTCACAGGGATGCCGCCGACGTCGGTCAGCTCGCCCGGGATCAGACGCACGCGGTGGCCGGTGACGCCGGAGCGTCGGACCCGGGGCAGTTCGTGCGGCTTGCTGAGATGGATCGTGAGGCACTCGCCCATCCACGGCGGCAGCCCAAGCGGTGTCAGGACGGCAGCGGTTTCGTGGGACACCCACGCGCCCGGGGTCGCGGCCGCCAAAACCCGGGCCCGCTCGAGGACCTCGAGCTGGCGGCCGGCGGGCAGATAGATGAGCCGGCCGCCGTCGGACAGGTCCTTGGCCCGCAGCCGCTTCGGCGGGACACCGAGCGCACGGGACTCGTAGACGGTGAACGGCGCCCGGCCAAGGCTTTCCGGGAGCGGTGTGATGCGGCCCATGGGCACCATTGTGTCCCTGCGCCTCGGGCCGTGCAGGAGTTACCCACAGGCGCCGGGAATTCCCCCAACGCGGGGTCACTTACAGCCCATTGGAGGGTCATTCTTGGGCGCTAAATGACCCCGCGTTGCTGTCAGGGGGCGATGCTGAGCTCCAAAGCGCTAGAGGCCCAGCCTGGCCGCGGCCTCCCGCCGCATGTCGACTTTGCGGATCTTGCCGGAGACGGTCATCGGAAAACTCTCCCGGACGTCCACGTAGCGCGGAATCTTGTAGTGCGCCAGCTTGCCGCGGCAGAACTCGGCCAGGGTCACGGCATCCAGCGGCCCCGCGCCGGGTTTCAGTATGATGCAGGCCATCAGCTCCTCGCCGTACTTCGCGTCCGGGACGCCGATCACCTGCACGTCCTGGATATCGGGGTGCGTGTACAGGAACTCCTCGATTTCGCGCGGGTAGACGTTCTCGCCGCCACGGATCACCATGTCCTTGATCCGGCCCTCGATCACCAGATACCCGTCCTCGTCCATCCGGGCGAGGTCCCCGGTGTGCATCCAGCCGTCAGCGTCGATCGCCTCGGCGGTCTTGTCCGGCTGGTCCCAGTACCCCCGCATGACGGCGTAGCCGCGGGTGCACAGCTCGCCGATCGCGCCGCGCTCCAGCACCTCTTCCGTGGCCGGGTCCACCACCCTGCTCTCCAGGTTCGGCATGGTCCGGCCAACGGTCTCGGTCCGCTGGACCATGGTGTCCACGCTGCGCGTCATCGTGGAGACCGGGGAGGTCTCGGTCATGCCGTAGCAAATTGCGACGTCGGACATGTTCATTTCGTTGATGACGCGGTTCATCACCTCGATCGGGCACAGAGATCCGGCCATCACGCCCGTGCGCAGTGTCGAGAGGTCATAGGAGGCAAAGTCGGGCAGTGCGAGCTCGGCGATGAACATGGTCGGCACCCCGTACAGCGAGGTTCCGCCAAAGTCCTGCACGGCCTCCAGCGCCGCGGCCGGCGCGAACGTCCGGCCCGGGATGATTGTCGCGGCGCCGTGGCTGAGCGCTGCCAGGTTCCCGATCACCATGCCGAAGCAGTGATAGAAGGGCACCGGGATCACCACCCGGTCGTGTTCCGTGTAGTCCAGCAGCTCGCCGATCGAGTAGCCGTTGTTAAGGATGTTGTGGTGCGTCAGCGTGGCGCCCTTCGGGAAGCCAGTAGTGCCGGAGGTGTACTGCAGGTTGATGGGATCGTGGGCGTCCAGTTCCGCCACGCGCGCCTGCAGGGCGGAATGTCCGACGTCGTCGGCTCGCTTGAGCAGCTCGGCGTAGGTTCGCTCCGCCTCACTTTCCGGCTCTCCGGCGGTCAGCCCGTCCGCGCCGGCGTCCGGGAGGAAGACCAGCTCGCGCAGTGCCGGACAGGACGCCAGGGCCTGCCGGGCCATCCCGGTGTAGTCGCTGTTGCGGTCGGACGGCGCAGTGACCAGCATGCGCATGCCGTTCTGCTTCACCACGAACTCAAGCTCGTGGCTGCGGTAGGCGGGGTTGACGTTGACCAGGATCGCCCCGGCCTTCGCGGTGGCGTACTGCAGAATGGTCCATTCGGCGCAGTTGGGGCTCCAGATGCCCACCCGATCGCCCTTCGCGACGCCCAGGGCGAGGAGCGCACGCGCCAGGCGGTCGACGTCGTCGTTCAACTTGGAGTAGCTCCAGCGCCGCGCCTCATCGCCGGGCACCGCCGCCGCCTCGATCAGGGCATCGTGGTACGGGAACCGGGCCGCGATCCGTTCGAAGTTCGCGCCAATGGTTTCCTTGAGCAGCGGAACGTCAGTGTCCCCGGCTGTGTAAGCAAGCATGATGTGACGCTACCAACTGACCGGAGGCAAAAGAAGGGCAAAGATTGGAGGTCCTACGAAACGTTCCGGTCATCTTCCGGCGCCGGCCCGGACGCCCGGTAGGGTAATTGCCATGAGCGAACCCATTGACCTGCTGGCCACCTTCATCCCCAATGACGGCGAATTCTTCCGCGTGAAGCTCGCCTTGGAGATCGCGATTGACGAGGTGGTCAACGAACCCGGTTGCCTCCGCTACGAACTCACGGAAGCCAGTGAGGACAAGCTGGTGCTGACCGAACGGTGGGCAAGCCAGGAGGATCTGGATAAGCACTCCAAGGGCACCGCCCTCCAGGATCTGAACGAATCCCTCAGCGCGCTGCTGGCCGAGCCGGTTAAGGTCGAAAAGCTCTAGGTGGGAGTTGGCACAGGTCAGGCTTCCGGGATCTGGGTGCCGTCCTGCTTGCCGGCCGCAGCGGCAGCCTCGGCCTGGGAGCGGGCCACGTGGGCGTGGACCTCGTCCATGTCCAGGGCCTTGACGGCGTCGACCACCTGCTCGAGCTGCTGGGCGTTCAGGGCGCCCGGCTGCGAGAACACCAGGACCTTTTCGCGGAAGGCCATCAGCGTGGGGATCGAGGTGATGCCGGCTTCGGCTGCGAGCTGCTGCTCAGCTTCGGTATCCACCTTGGAGAAGACAACGTCCGGGTGCTTCTCTGAGACTGCTGAGTACGTGGGGCCGAACTGCTTGCACGGGCCGCACCATTCAGCCCAGAAATCGACAAGGACGATGTCGTTATCCTCGACGGTCGATGCGAACTGTTCACCTGTGATGTCTACGGTAGCCATGAGTCAACGGTACGGGAGCAGGCGTGGAATGTCTGCGGCATTTCGCTGTTGGCACATCCTGGCGGGCGGGCCCGATCCTCAGGTCCAGGCATGCGGCGCCGGGCGCCGCGCACCGGGCAGGGCGTTGGATTCGCGCCATGCGTGGATCCATTCGGGCAGCTCCAGGTCCGCCGGTGGGGTGCCGAACTCGCGGAGGATTTCCGCCTGGCTGACAGGCTGGCCCTTGCTGAGGAGCCGGGTGGCGATGTGGGCACGCGCGTAAACCTCGCCGTCCACCACCATCCGCTGCTCGAAGTAGATGGCTTTTGAATCCAGGCCGATGATCCTGGATTCGATGGTGTACCGCTGCCAGAGCTGCAGCGAACGGCGGAAGGCGATGGTCTCCCCCGCCGCCACCGGGGTCCAGCCCCGACGGCGCATCTTCCGCCAGGCTCCGCTGCGGGCCATGAGGTCGAAGCGGCCGAGGTCCATGAGCGAGAAGTACATTCCGTTGTTCACGTGCATGGCGATGTCGATATCCGTGGGCAGCACGCGCAGGGGAAGCGAGGAGCTATCCCAGATACTCAGCGGCGGCCGGCGCGAGGACGTGAACAGCAGCAGGAGGGTCCGGAACAGAAGATGCATGAGGCAATGTTACCCACGAGTAACAATCGTGCCAAGTACCAGCCGAGCCAAGGGGCAATGGCCCGGGTGGTGAGCGCGCCGGGTGCCTATCGGTGCGCGGACAGAACCGAAACGGTGGCTTTGGGCCCTGCGCCGCGAACCGTCCAGCAATGCCCCGCGCCGATTACCTCCAGTTCGTCCAGGTCCGTGTGGCGCAGGACCAGGGCGGTGTTCTCATCGACGGCGGCCGCCCGGTCCAGGAGGCCTTGCGCCACTGCCCCGACGACCCTGCTGAGCGTTCCTGCCTGCGCGGTGTGGACGTCGACGGCGAAGGGCACCAGGCCCAGCCCGTCGCGGATCTCGAGTTCGTCGAGGCCCTCCGAACATTCTTCAGAGCACACTTCGGTGCCCTTGATCCGGTACCCGCCCACGATCGCCCGTGCCGGCGCCACCATCGCGCCGGCGGAGAACCCCATGTAGGGCACGCCTTTGGAGACCGCGCGGCGGATGGCTACCGCGGACGCCAGCAGCCCTGCGAGGTAGCCCGGCGTCGGGCCGCCGCCGACGACGATCCCGTCGACGCCCTCGAACGCGTCAGGATCCGCGTCTTTGTAGGGACGGAGCAGGACCGGGAGCACCTCGCAGGCGATGCGGGATTCCAGCGGCCGCACATAGGCTGGCAGGAACAACTCCGAGCTGCCCTCCTGGTCAACGAGAACCACGGCGACGCGGGGAGCCCTGCCGCCCGCCCGTGTCCGGAGCTCCCTGACAAACCGGTCGAAGACAACGGGAGTGGTCACGGTGTCCGGGCCGCCGCCGACAAGGATGATGGTCATGGCTTCAACGTACCGGACCCGGGGCATTCGCAGTGGGCCAGGTGTGGCCACAGCCTGGGTCCGACGCCCAATATACTCGCGGCTGGGGCCGCCCAGCTGGGATATTGACCGCCCCGGAGGGGGAGGAACATAATCGGAATCGGTACTAGCTTCTGACACGACTGCGCCGACCATGAGGCCGACGGCAGAGCATCTAAACGGAAAGCGGTCGGCATTATGAGTACTGTCCATCATCATCCTGTCGCTTCGACTGGCTGGACCGGTTGGGTCCGTTTCGCCGGAGTCATTCTGATCATCAACGGCGTCTTCACTGGTCTTCAGGGTCTCGTGGCGCTCACCGGCCCCGATACCTACTACTTGTCGACGCCGGGAACGCTGTTCCTCTTCGATGCGAAGGGGTGGGGCTGGTGGAACGTGGTGATCGGGGTGATGTTGATCATGACCGGCGTCGGGCTCTTCTCGGGCTTAACGTGGGCCCGGGTCGCTGGTGTCATCGTGGCCGGCGTCAGCGCGGTGGTGCAGCTGATGCTCATCCCCGAGCAGCCGTGGTGGTCCTTCATTGTGATCGCCATGAACGTGCTGATCATCTACGCGATCATCGCCCACGGCGAGGAACTAAAGGCTGAACAGGCGCCGCCGGCAAGCACCCCTTAGAGCGCTAGTACAGCGTCCTTCAGTCCGAAACCTTCCGTCAGTACAGGATCCGCTGAAACAGGATGTGGTCCTGCCATGATCCCGCGATCTTGAGGTAGGCCGCGGCCCGGCCGATTTCCTCAAACCCGGCCCGCTTGAGGATCCGCTGTGACGCGGCGTTGTGCGGCAGGGTGCCAGCCTGGAGCCGGTGCAACCCCAACTCCGTCCGGGCGGCTTCGACGGCGAACCCGACTGCAGCCGAGCCGATCCCCCGCCCCGTCATGTCCTTGTCCACCCAATAGCCCAGGTGCCCGCTCAGGAACGGGCCCCGGACAATCCCGCTAAGGTTCATCACGCCGACCACCCGGGCCCCTTCGACGAGGACCCACGGCACGTCCGATCCCGCGACGAATAAACCGAGCTTGGATTCGATGCTGGCTGCCTGCCCGTCGACGGTGAAGAATTCATCGGACCGCAGAGGCTCCCAGGGCGCCAGGTGCTCGCGGTTCCGCACGTAGGCATCGGCGAGGCGGCCGGCGTCGGACCTGCGCAGCACCCGCACCCGCACGGCACCGGTCAAAGTGACGCTGTTCTCGGTCATCCGCAAATTCTATGCGCCAATGCGGACCTGGCAGCCTTGAGCGTCCTTCTCAGCCGACGACGTCATCGTCGTCCTCGTTCGGGTCCGCGCCGACGAGCGTGACGCTTGTCACCCCCGGCACTTCCAGCAGGGACGGAACAAGTTCCCGCAGCGGGACAGATCCGTGAAAGCGGATGTCCATGAGGACGATCGGCCTTTTTTCATCGCCCGATTTCTTCGTGCTGAGGATTGAGGAGCTGAAACCCATGTTCGTGGCCAGTTCCAGCACCTGGCGCAGCACGCCTTGATTGTCGGCATAGTTCAGATGCAGGACGCGGTGGGTGTCCGGCGTCGGTATCTTCCGGACCGCGGGAGACACCACATACAACGTGATCAAGTGGAAGACGGTCAGGGAGATCGCCAGGGAAAGCATTCCCGCCCCGCACGCCATGCCGACGGCCGCAGACACCCAAATGCTGGCGGCCGTGGTGAGTCCCCTGACAACGTTCCGCCCCTTGAAAATCACCCCGGCGCCGAGAAACCCGATGCCGCTGACGATCTGGGCTGCAATACGGGTCGGGTCCACCGTGCTGCCCGGCACCAGGACGTACTCAAAGCCGTACGCGGAAATCAGGGTGAAAGTGCACGATCCCAGGCCAACCAGGACGTGGGTCCGGTATCCAGCGCTTTTTTGCCGGACCTGCCGCTCGACCCCGATCAGGGAACACAGGACGAATGTGGCCAGCAAAAGCCCGACTTCCACCAGCGTGTTCCTGGTGAACAGCCCAAACGCGTCGCCCATCCCGCCCTCCGACTGGGCCCGAGTGGCGCCCGGTCACCTTTGACGTGCACCAACGATGATGTGCACCCACGGCTCTCGAGGTTGATACTACCGCCGCCCCGTGCCGGGGAGTAGGGGCGGACCCGTTCCGCTCAGGGGCCGGCCCCCGACGGCGGCGACCGGGTGCGCAGGAGGCTTTCCACCGCGTTCGATCGATGCTTGGATGGAGGCGGCAGTCGTCCGGAGGAGGAACCCGTGGAAGATCTCTATGACCTTCAACGCTTTGTCACCGCACAGGACGGGGGCGGAACGTACGTCCAGGCTCTCGCCGAACTCCGGCAGGGCTCCAAGCGCGGCCACTGGATGTGGTTCGTCTTTCCCCAGCTGGCCGGATTGGGTCACAGCGCAACCTCGCGGAAGTACGCCATCGCGACCCTTGCTGAGGCAGTCGCCTACCTGCAGCATCCTGTCCTCGGCCCGCGCCTGTTGGACTGCACAGCCGCCGTGGCCGCCGTCGAGGGCCGGAGCGCCGAGGACATCCTCGGCGGCATCGACGCGCGGAAGCTGCATTCCAGCATGACATTGTTCCGCCGGGCGGCCCCGCACGAGCCCTTGTTCCAGCGCGTGCTGGACCAATACTTCGGCGGATTGCCCGACGCCGTGACCGAGCAACTCCTCGAGCCGGGCTCCTAGGACGGTCCTGGCGCGGGCTTGGCACACTGCCGTGTGCGGTCCGGGGCGTCTCCGGCCTATCCGGCGGCCGCCAGCGCCGTGATCAGGCGTTCCATGCGGGCGACGCCGGCGAACCGGCCGGCGTTGTCCGTCACCAGCAGGGGCTCGAAGCGGCTGGCGGCGGGCCGCGTCATGGACCGGGCCAGGGCGTCACGGATGGGGGTATCCAGATTGACGCGCATCCCGTCGGTGACCACGCCCAGCGCGGCGTCTTCGGCGTTGAGCACGGCAATCGGCCGCAGGTAGTCCCCCATCAGCACTACTGACAGCAGCGCCGGGTTCTCGGTGAACGCCGCGGCCGCGGTTTCGGTGCTCCTCGCGGTTGTCGCAGGCTCCAGGACGTCCCTGACCGTCGCATTGTGCGCCACGGCGGCTTTGGCCGCGAGCCGGTGGGCCACATCCACGTCGATACCAGCCCACGGCGGAGCCGGCCGGGCCAGGCAGTAGCCTTGGACCAGGGGGACGCCGAGCGCGACGAGTGCATCCAGTTCCTCGACGCGTTCGACGCCCTCGGCGAGGATCCAGGCATCGACCCGGCTGGCGAACGCGCCGAGCATGCCGATCAGCGCCCGCTTAGCTTCGTCGCGGTCGAGGTCCTGGATGAGCTCGCGGTCAATCTTGATCAGCGCCGGCCGCAGCGACAGCAGGTGCCGCAATCCCGCATAGCCGGCCCCGGCGTCGTCGACGGCGATCAGGGCGCCGGCGGCGCGGAGCTGGTTCAGGTCCGGCTCAAGGTCCGTGTAGGAGTCGATGGGGGTCTGCTCGGTCAGTTCGATGACCAGCCCGGCCAGGTTCCCTTCGTTGCGCCAAACGTTCCGGATGCTTTCCGTTGGCAGCAATTCAGGGGAGACGTTCAGCGTCAGGAAGCAGTTGGGCGGAAGTGTACCGCGCGCGGCCAGCGCGGTCCGGAGGGCGGCGGACTCCAGGTCTTCTGCCCTCCCATGCTGCCGCGCGGCGGCGAACCACGCCTCGGGGTTCTTTTCGGCGAAGCCGGGGAACCGTGCCAGTGCCTCGTAGCCCACCACGGTGCCGCGGGCCGTGTCGACAATCGGCTGGTACGCCGCGGCCAGTCCTTCACCACGGCAGGCGGCCGCCAGGAGTTCGTTCCAGTCGGGTGCGGCAACTTCGCCGGATCCGGGAGGGCGACCGTCTGCCGCAGGATTCAACTAACCGGCACGATGGCTTTGTGGACTGCCTGGACGACATCGGCCGGCAGTTCGACCAGGCCGTGCGTGTCGGCGGCATGCGCTGCGACGTTGACCAGAATCTCGTCGTCGGTGCTGCACACCCAACGGGCCTCGCAACCGGGGACTACATCACCACAGGCGAACGATTTCACTATGCTCCTCAGAACTGACACAAGACACGGGATTGACGCGAACTGCTCCACCCTACTCCCGCGTAACCCGAATCGTGGCACAAAACACCCTTCGAAATTTTGGGCCGAAATTCTTCGCTAGGACCGGCGCGTACCGGCTGGACTAGGACCGCTCGGCCGAGACGGCTCTGGCCGCAGCTTCAATCCGGCCCCGGTGCGCGGCCCATCCTTCCGCGGTGCGGTCCGAGAGATTCGGATCCCCCGGACGGCTCCCAGCGTTCCCGTCGATAAGCTCGCGCAGGATATCCGCGTGGCCGAGGTGATGGGCGGTCTCCACGCACATGTGCACCAGAATTTGGTGCAGGGTCACGTGCCTGCGCTCCTCCGGCCACCAAGGCACCTCACCTGGCGCGTCCAAGGGGAGCGCCTCGATCGTGGCGTCGGTGTGGGCGGCCGCAAGGTGGTGCAGTTCGACGATCTGCTCCCGCGTCTCGTCGCGGGCCGCCCACATGTCGGCGTCGGGCTCGGCGTCGTCGTCGAACCACGGCAGCCCCAGCTGCGACGGGCGGCCGAAGACTTCCCCGAAATACCCCACTTCCACGCTGGCCACGTGCTTGACCAGGCCCAGCAGGTTGGTTCCGGTCGGCGTGAGGGGCCGACGCGCGTCGTACTCGCTGAGGCCTTCGAGCTTCCCCAACAGGTCCTCCCGCCGGGTGCGCAGGTAGTGGTGCAAGATCGCCTTGTCGTCCATGACAGGCACTATACCCAAGCAAAGGAAAAGCCTCCGGAACCTGATGGTTCCGGAGGCTTTCCAAGGGTGGCAGATGAGGGATTCGAACCCCCGTAGGCGTTGCCAGCTGATTTACAGTCAGCCCCCTTTGGCCGCTCGGGTAATCTGCCGAACTTCAAAAGAAGATCACTCGCGGTTTCCAGTCCCGGACGGCCTGTTTCCAGTCCGTTCCGCTTCCAGCACCCGCGGGCAAGACAACTTTACAGAACTTCTGCCGAAGAATCGAATCGGCGCTTTGGCGGGCCAAAATGCCCGGAAAGTCAGGCGTCCCCGAGAAGGCGGCCGGCCAGTCTGGCCTCGAACCGGGCCGCCTGCTCCGCCGTGACCTGGTTGAGCTGGACGGCGCGGGCCAGATCGGCGTGCACTCCGTCCATGCGGGCCGACGCATCGGCGGCCGGGCTCAGAATAATGGAGGCCGCGAGCGCGGCGGCGGCAATGGACGTCGCCCTCACAGCCAGGCTGCCGGCAGCGGCAGAGGTAGTGCGGGTAACGTAGCGGACGGCCTTGCGGTGCATGTTCCTGCCTTTCAGCATTGGTTCCAACCCTTGCAACCCTTCCCGGCCCAGCTTCGTTCCCGCCGTGATTGAGCTATGAGCGGACTGTGAAACTGCACCGCCCCGGCCGGCCTCCAGATCCGGGGCATACGTACTAGGCTGGAACGCAGACATCCCGGCCTCACCCTAGGCACCCGGCAACCATCAGGAGGACACAGTCATGGCAGGCGAATCCACGTTCGACGTCGTCAGCAAGGTAGACAAGCAGGAAGTCGCCAACGCGCTGAACCAGGCGCAGAAGGAAATCGCCCAGCGCTACGATTTCAAGGGTGTCGGCGCCGAGGTTGATTTCAGCGGCGAGAAGATCCTCATGAAGGCCAACTCCGAAGAGCGGGTGCTGGCGGTGCTCGACGTGCTGCAGTCAAAGCTCATCCGCCGCGGCATCTCGCTGAAGTCCCTCGACACGGGCGAGCCTTTCGCTTCCGGCAAGGAGTTCCGGCTCGAGGCCTCCATCAAGGAAGGGATTGCCCAGGATCTCGCCAAGAAGATCAACAAGCTGATCCGGGACGAGGCCCCCAAGTCCGTCAAGTCGCAGATCCAGGGCGATGAGCTGCGCGTCACGTCCAAGTCCCGCGACGATCTTCAGGAGACCATGGCGCTGCTGAAGAACTTTGAGGAAGCCGACCTGCAGTTCGTCAATTTCCGCAGCTGACCGCACTCTCCCGCGTGACTACAGGGATCCTACCTCCCTAGTCCGCACAGAGTCCGCAGGATCCCCGAGGGCCGCAGCGATCAGCCTTGATCCTGCGGCCTACGGTGCTAGCTGTCCTGCCCAGCAGCTAGGATTCTAGCGACGCCGCCGCTGGGGCGGCACCAATCTGGGGGCCACCATGACCGATCAACCGCAACCGCTAACTGCCGTCCTAGGCGAGCCAGGCCAACGTGACGCGCAAGGCTTCGGCAATGTCACCACGGCCGCGCTGATCACCCGCCCCATCTCCATCACAGACGCTACCGGCGACGTCATCTACACCAAACAGACTACGGACACCCAGAAGGCTGCCGACAACCACATCCGGAACGCCGGCTACCGGCGAGTGGGCCCGTGGGCGGACGGCGTGGCCTCGGTCGAGCTCGTCCCGCTTGGAGCCAAGCTAAAGAAACCCCTTATCGCGCTGGGCGTCATCGTTCTGGTCATTGCCGGAGTTGCGAACTTTGTCGCCCGCTCCTATGCCGCCGCGCCCGAGGCTGCCGAGAAGTCCTGCCACCAGGCCGTGAAAGGCAAACTCCCGGACGCTGCGACACCGGAGTTTAAGTCCACGTCGGTTCTCAAGAACGGCACCCAGGCCCACGGTGGTTACCTGTACGTCGTGAACGGGGACGTGCGCTCTCTTGACGTCGGCGGCGAGGTCAGGGAAATGACGTACCGGTGTGAGGCTTACGTCGACAGCAGCGGGGGCGTTCACCAAGTCTTCGCCAGCACGACTTGGAAATAGTCGCACCTCGAAGGGCGCAACCAGGCCGGGCATAATTGCGGCATGACTGAACAGCTTTGGGGTGTAGGGGGCGTGGTCGTCGGCATCGCCGCCACTACGACCGGTAACTGGTGGATCGAACACTCAAAGTTCAAGCGTGAGCGCACCAGGGTGGCCGGCGACCGCGCCCGCGAGGTCTGCTTGAAGCTGCTTGAGCTCATAGACCACGAGCTAGCGGCCTTGGACGCTTTCCATGATGAGCATGGCGTCTTCCCGGCGGATATGGGCCACGACCCCGTCGACTCGCGTGCGCGGGAAATGCTGACCGAGGTACATTTGAACTGCCGCCCTCGTATCCACAAGTCCGCTGTCGCCCTAGTCGACGCGACCGACGCCTGGGGATGGCGCGGCGGCGGGATAGACACGGTGCAGAAGCGTCGACACGAGTTCATAGAGCTCATCAGGACGCGCCTTAGTTAAGGGCAACCAGTCCGCAGAACGTCCGCAAGAGCTCCGCAACAGCCCATTTTCGGCCTGTCACGGCCAACCCCGAAAAGCCCTGAATCTCGCGGTTTTCAGCATCAGTCAACGCCCGCCAACTAGTAGTTAGCAGTTCGTGAACTTCCGCAGCTGACCGCATTCTCCCGGCGCGGCCGTTTCCCCGCGCCGCGCCGCGCGGCGCCTCTACTGCAGGGGCCGGCCGGCCATCCGCTCTAGCCTGCCGATGCGTTCGGCCATCGGCGGGTGAGTGGAGAACATCTTGGCCACCCCTCCGCCGCGGAACGGGTTGGCGATCATCAGGTGGGACGCGTTGACCAGCCGCTGGTCCTGCGGCAGTGGCGCCACCTGCACGCCCTGTTCGATCTTGCGCAGGGCGGAGGCCAGCGCCAGCGGATCTCCGGTCAGCGAGGAGCCGTCCTCGTCGGCGTCGTACTCCCGCGTGCGGGAGATGGCCATCTGGATCAGGGATGCCGCGAACGGGGCCAGCAGTGCCATGGCGATCGCGGCGATTGGGTTCGCGTTGCGGCGGTCCCCGCCGCCAAACAGCAGCATCATCTGCCCAACCGAGGTAATGACGCCGGCGACGGCGGCAGCCACCGAGGCCGTCAGGATGTCCCGGTTGTACACGTGCATCAGCTCGTGGCCCAGTACGCCGCGCAGTTCGCGGGCGTCCAGCAGCCTCAGGATGCCCTCGGTGCAGCACACTGCCGCGTTCCGCGGGTTCCGGCCGGTGGCGAACGCATTCGGCGCCATGGTGGGCGAGATGTAGATGCGTGGCATCGGCTGGTTGGCCCGGCCGGACAGCTCCCGGACAATCTGGTACAGCTGCGGCGCCTCCGCCTCCGTGACCGGGTAGGCCTGCATGGACCGGATCGCAATCTTGTCGCTGTTCCAGTACCCGTAGGCCGTGGTGCCGACGCCGATGAGCGCCATAATCCAGATCGGCGTCGCACTGCGGGTTCCGGCTGCGATGAACGCCCCCAGGCCAAGCAGAACGGCCCACAGCACTCCGAAAAGGGCCGCCGTCTTCAGTCCGTTGTGATGCTGGTGCACGGGTCCTCCTGATGCCTTTCTTCAACTACCAAGAAAAACGAACCGCTACGGTACCGGGTTCCGCGCGTCGTAGCGCAGGAATCCCGACTGTGCGCGGGCTCCCGGCTGTAGCCGGCCGCCCGACTGCACATGGGCCACGGTCCAGGCCACGGCAATGCACAGCACGCCGCCGAGCACCAGGACCCATCCCTCATTCAAAAGCTTAGTCGCGCCGCCTGCCACCATGTCCCCGATCCGGGGTCCTCCCGCCACCACCACGACGAATACCCCCTGCAGCCGTCCGCGCAGGTGGTCCGGGGTGGAGGCCTGCAGGATGGTGGTCCGGAAGACCGCGCTCACGGAATCCGCTATCCCGGCAAGCGCGCAGCACACGGCAGCGGGCAGCAGCCACACCGTCACCCCGCCGCTGCCGGCGTGACCTGCAAGGACAACCGTCAGGCCGAACGCTGCAATCGAGGCGCCCCAGCCCATCACCGACCACACGACGGCAGCACCCTGCCGGCAGACGCCGCCCAGCGGCCCCGAGAACAGCCCGGCCAGGAACGCCCCCACGGCCGTGGAGGCCAGCAGGATGCCGACCGTCGCCTCGCCGCCGCCGATCATCAACGCGCCGATGGCAGGCAGCAGCGCCCGGGGCTGGGCAAAGATCATGGCCACAAGGTCGATCACGAAGGTCATCCGGAGGTTGGGCCGGGTGCCAAGGAACCGGAAACCCTCCACCACCGAGCGCAATCCGGCCGGCCTGGCATGTTCGCCAGGCGGCATGGACGGCAGCTTCAGGAGCGCCCAGAACGCGAAGGCGAAGCTGACGACGTCGATCGTGTACGTCCAGCCGAAACCGATCCAGGCCACGAGCACACCGGCCAGCAGCGGACCGGCGGTCATGGTCAGTCCGAAGCTCATCATGTTCAGGGCATTGGCGGCCGGCAGCAGCTCCTTGCGCACCAGCACCGGGATGATGGCGCTGCGGGCCGGCTGGTTGATGGCCTGCGCACCGCTCTGCACCGCCACCAGCGCGTACAGCAGCCACACGTTGCCCAGCTGCAGCCAAGCCTGCAGGGCTAGCGCCACGGTGGTCAGCCAGAGGACAGACGAGGCTAGGAGGGCTACCGTGCGGCGGTCGTGGGCGTCGGCGATCGAGCCTCCCAGAAGGCCGCCGAACACGAGCGGCACGAGGGCAAAAATGCTCAGCAGACCGACGTAGAGGCTGTCCTGGGTCAGCCGGTACACTTCCAGGCTGACAGCCACCAGGGTGAGCTGGCTGCCGAGCGCGGAGACGGCGGACCCCAGCCACAGGCGGCGGAAGGCCGGACTTTCGCGCAGCGGCGTGACATCCGCCAAAAATTTCCCCACCCGGCTACTCTAGCGGCGGGGCGCGGGGCCCAGGACACGAGCGGACCTAAAAATGGGCCCAATTAGCCTTACCTTATTGTGAGACAGTCATAATAAGTGCTTGAATGAGACCATGACGAATTCCGCGGGCACCCACGACGCATGGGCGGCCGCCCTGCGTGCCCACGGCCGCCGGGTGACCAAACAGCGCCTGGCGGTGCTCGCCGCCGTCGAACACCACCCGCATTCGCCGGCCGAGAGCATCCTTGCCGCCGCCCGGCAGGAACTGCCGGAGCTGACCGCCCAGTCGGTCTACGTGGTTCTGGGTGACCTCACCGATCTGCACATGCTGCGCCGCTTCGAGCCCCCGCACTCCCCCGCGCTCTATGAGACCCGGGTGGGAGACAACCATCACCATGCCGTATGCATCAGCTGCGGCCGCGTGGAGGACGTCGAATGCGCCGTGGGCCACGCGCCCTGCCTCACCCCGCACTGGGACGCCGACGCGAAGCCGATGACCATCCAGATCGCAGACGTGCTGTACCAGGGCATCTGCCAGGACTGCCAGCGCACCCAACAACTTCCTTCCGAACAAAACTAAGAAACCCAACCAAAAGGAGAAAGATGACTGAGAGCATCTCTGCGCCCGCCGTGTCCACCACACAGTCCGGCGCACCCGTCACTTCCGACGCCCACTCGAAGTCCGTCGGCGCCGACGGAGCCATCATCCTGACCGACCACTACCTGGTCGAGAAGCTTGCCCAGTTCAACCGCGAGCGGGTTCCGGAGCGTGTGGTGCATGCCAAGGGCGGCGGCGCTTTCGGCACCTTCAAGACCTCCGAGGACGTCTCGAAGTACACCAAGGCCGCGTTCCTGCAGCCGGGCGTCGAGACGGACATGCTCATCCGTTTCTCCTCCGTCGCCGGCGAGAACGGCTCACCCGACACGTGGCGCGACCCGCGCGGCTTCGCGGTGAAGTTCTACACCACCGAGGGCAACTACGACCTCGTGGGCAACAACACCCCCGTCTTCTTCATCCGCGACGGCATCAAGTTCCCGGACTTCATCCACTCGCAGAAGCGCCTCCCGGGCACGCACCTGCGCGACGCCGACATGCAGTGGGACTTCTGGACCCTCTCCCCCGAGTCCGCCCACCAGGTCACGTGGCTCATGGGCGACCGCGGCCTGCCCGCGTCCTGGCGCGAAATGCAGGGTTACGGCTCGCAC
Organism: Arthrobacter sp. NPDC058192; assembly: GCF_042883665.1. Lineage (NCBI taxonomy): Bacteria > Bacillati > Actinomycetota > Actinomycetes > Micrococcales > Micrococcaceae > Arthrobacter > Arthrobacter sp. NPDC058192. Next base: position 31,735 of record NZ_JBHVVJ010000005.1, read on the forward strand.
ACCTACCAGTGGATCAACGCCGAGGGCGAGCGCTTCTGGGTCAAGTACCACTTCAAGTCCAACCAGGGCGTCAACTCCATCACGAGTGACGAGGCCGAGGCCCTGGCCGGCTCGGACGCGGACTTCTACATCCGCGACCTGCAGGAAAACATCGCCGCCGGCAACTTCCCGTCCTGGGACCTGCACGTCCAGGTCATGCCGTACGAGGACGCCAAGACCTACCGTTTCAACCCGTTCGACCTGACCAAGGTCTGGCCGCACGCGGACTACCCGCTGGTCAAGGTCGGCACCATGGAGCTGAACAAGAACCCGGAGAACTACTTCGCGCAGATCGAGCAGGCCACCTTCGCGCCGTCGAACTTCGTGCCCGGGATCGCCGCATCGCCGGACAAGATGCTGCAGGCGCGCATCTTCTCCTACGCCGACGCGCACCGCTACCGCGTGGGCACCAACCACGCCCAGATCCCGGTAAACCAGCCGAAGAACCAGGTGAACAACTACAGCCAGGACGGCCAGGGCCGGTACCACTTCAACGCCCCCTCTGTTCCGGTGTACGCCCCGAACTCCGTCGGCGGCCCCGCCGCCGTGGAGCCGCAGAACCCGGCCGGCGGCTGGGAGAACGACGGCGCACTCACGCACTCCGCGCACTCGCTGCACGCCGAGGACAGCGACTTCGGCCAGGCCGGCACCCTCTACCGCGAGGTCTACAACGAGGGCGAGAAAGCGCGCCTGCTGGAGACCGTCACTGGCGCCGTCAGCGGTGTGAAGAGCCCGGGCATCAAGGAACGCGCCATCCAGTACTGGACCAACGTCGACGCCGAGTTCGGCGCCAAGCTCCGCGCCAACCTGGGCGCCGGGCAGACCGAGTCCGATGCTGAGGCAGCGACCAAGTACTAACGGCGCAACCGCCTTAGCCGGCAACAAGATCGGCTCATCGCTTCAACCGATGACAGGAACCCCGCCGCGGCACAGCCCGCGGCGGGGTTCCTTTGCGTCTGAGCCGTTCCATGGGCTGCGGCGGCGGAAATGACGAGTGGGCGCCGCTCTGCGTCTAGGATCAGTCGTGTGAGGCAGGCGGGATAAGGCAGGGCCGGCCTCCTGCGGTGACGGCGACGAAACGGGAGCACGGCTGATGGCGGCAAGAGACGAAGCAGGCGTTGACAGGGATCCGGACGCGCAGGGCGGGGGCGTGCAGTCCGTGGACCGTGCCCTGCAGATCATGGAGATCCTCGCCCGGGACGGACACGCGGGCGTGAGTGAGATCGCCGAGGAAATGGGCGTGCACAAGTCCACGGTCTCGCGGCTGCTCGGATCCCTGGCGTCGCGGGAGATCGTGCGGCAAAACAGCGACCGCGGAAAGTACCAGCTGGGCTTCGGCATCCTGCGCCTGGCCAGCTCCATCCCGGGCCGGCTGAGCCTGGTCCACGAGGCACGCCCGGCCCTGGAGCGCCTCGCGGACGACTACAAGGAAACCGTCAACCTCGCCGTGCTGCGGTCCAACTACGCCGTGAACGTGGACCAGGCCATGGGCCCGTCAACCCTGGCCACCTACGACTGGGTCGGCAGCCTCACGCCGCTGCACGCCACCTCCAGCGGCAAGGTGCTGCTGGCGGCCCTGCCGGCCGAGGAACGCGCCGAGATCCTCCAGAAGGTCGGCCTTCCGGCCCGCACCCCGCGGACCATCACGGACCGCGACGCCCTGGAAACCCAGCTCCTCGCCGTGTCCCGCGACGGCTACGCCGTGGTCCACGAGGAATTCGAGCTCGGACTGACCGCCATCGCCGTGCCCGTTTACAACCACCTGGGAACGGTCATCGGGGCCGTCAGCATCTCCGGCCCGGCCTTCCGCTTCGACCCCGAAAACACCCCCGGCCTCATCCAGGGCCTGCGCGAGGCCGGCCTGGGCATCAGCGCCAAAATGGGCTACACGCACCGGTGACCCCGGACCGGTAGCGCGGGACCAGCGGCACCCCGGGTGCCGTTAGCGGAGCATTGGCCGGCGTTTCAGGAGTGCCGCCTTTCCACGCCGTAGGTCGCGATCGTTCTTCTATCTCAGGGGTGTGCCCACAAGTCAGTGGCGGCATCCTCGGGTGGCTGGCATAGTTCGCCGGGCTCCCGGGCACCGAAAAGCGGCCGACGAGGCCTGCCCACGATCGCTACGGCCTGCATATTTCGCTTCCCCCTCGATTGCTTCTTGCGCAACGGCCATCACACTATGCAACAGCGTGCGGCATGCCCCGTCCGCTGTCAAGAGGTGACGCCCCCGGAAAAAACTCTTGACAACCTCTGTGAGCTACAGCACTCTGTTGCTTAGCGCGAAACGTGTTGCTTAGTACGGAACGATCGGCCGCAACGCCTCGCGGCTGCCAATCCGCCCCATCAACGTCACCGGTAGAACTGCGGGCCCGCCTATGCAGGGTCAAGATGTCGACGGCGACATCGTGACCACCGAAACCGAGGACGAGCCCGACCTGCCGCCGGGCCTAACGACCCACGGCCACATCCCAGCAGTCCCAAACCTTCAGCTAAAGGAAACCCTTTATGACGATCAATAGTGATGTCACTATCGATGAAAGCAGCGAAGACGGTCAGAATTCGGGGGTGGAACCGGCGTGGCAACGCGAACCCGAAGCACCCCAGGACGACTTGCAAATCCTTCATGCCCTCCGTGAGACGGAATCAGAGCACGAACAGGCTCGGCGAAGAAGCTTGCTGTTCCGCACGGGAGGCATCGACAAGGTAGTCTTCGGGGTCGCCGGACTCCTCACGCTGGCCTTTGTCATTTGGGGATTTGCCGGCAGGGAGAACCTGGCCGCCACGTCCCAGGTGGTCCTTGACTGGGTCATGGAAAACACCGGCTGGCTGTTCGTTGCCCTCTCGTCCCTGTTCGTGGTTTACGTGCTGTGGCTGGCGATCAGCCGTTTCGGGAACATTCCGCTTGGGAAGGACGGGGAAAAGCCCGAGTACTCAATGGTCTCGTGGATTTCGATGATGTTCGCAGCAGGCATGGGTATCGGCCTGATGTTCTACGGCGTGGCCGAGCCGCTCTACCACTACATCTCGCCGCCACCGGGCACCGTCGACGGCCAGACGCCCGCAGCCGTCCAGACGGCCATGGCTACCTCCATCTTCCACTGGACCCTGCACCCGTGGGCCATGTACGCGGTGGTCGGCGCTGCCATGGCCTATGGAACTTACCGCCTGGGCCGCAAGCAACTCATTTCCACGGTCTTCACATCTATTTTTGGCATCCGCAGGGTGGAAGGTCCCATCGGCAAGCTCATCAATATGCTGGCCATCTTCGCCACGCTCTTCGGAACGGCGGCATCGCTCGGCCTGGGAGCCTTGCAGATCGGTAGCGGCATGGCATCAAACGGCTGGATCGACGGCCAGCTTGCCACACCGGTGCTCGTGGTGATTGTTGCCGTGCTCACTGCCTGCTTCGTGGCCTCCGCTGTCTCCGGCATCAGCCGCGGTATCCAATGGCTGTCCAACATCAACATGGTCCTGGCAGCAGTCCTTGCCCTCATCGTTTTCGTGGCCGGACCCACGCTCTTCATCCTGAACCTGATCCCGGCAGCCGTGGGCGACTACGCCAGGGACCTGGCCGAGATGGCCTCCCGCACCGAGGCCGTCGGCGACGACGCCCTTCGCACGTGGATGTCCAGCTGGACCATCTTTTACTGGGCCTGGTGGGTCTCCTGGACCCCCTTCGTGGGTCTGTTCATCGCCCGCATCAGCCGCGGCCGCACCATCCGCCAGTTTGTCACCGGTGTACTGCTGATGCCCAGCGTGGTCAGCGTGATCTGGTTCGGGATCTTCGGCGGCGCCGCCATCCACATCCAATCCACCGCCGACGCCACACCCGACACCGGCGATGGCCTGGCCAAGATCGTCGACGGAAGTCCCTCCATTTCCTTCGACGGCGCGCTGTTCGATCTGCTGCACCACCTCCCCCTGCCCAATGCCATCGCCGCCGCGGTCTCCATCCTGGCGATGGTCCTGGTCGCCATCTTCTTCGTCACGGGCGCCGACGCGGCATCCATCGTGATGGGGTCGCTCAGTTCCAACGGTGCTGAGGAACCACGCCGGGGAGTCGTTATTTTCTGGGGTGCCCTGACCGGCGCCGTCGCCGCAGTGATGCTCCTCGCCGGCGGCGACCAGCCAGCGGAGGCTCTTGCTGGGCTGCAGCGGATCACAATCGTGTCAGCACTGCCCTTCGTGGTTGTGATGTTCCTGATGTGCTTTGCCCTCACCAAGGATCTGCGCAGGGACCCGCTGTCACTGCGCAGGCGTCTGGTCACGTCCGTCGTCGAACGCTCCATTCGCAGCGGGGTGGAACAGCACGGCGGCGTCCAATTCGACCTGGTGACCAAACACGAATGTGACGAACGGTGTGCCAAAGGCGAGCTTGGTCTGAATGGAGACAAGGCGCATTGAGTACAACGCGGCCAGGTTCCGATGCCACCCGGAACCTGGCCGCGCCAATGCACTCGACGGGCACGGTGTTCCCACCCAAACGGGTAGGCGGGACCGGTCTCTCCACCGGCGCAGCGTGCGACGAGTCATGTTCTTGACAATGACTGTGAGCTGGAGCACTCTGTTGCATAAACCGAACCCCGTTGATTACTGCGGAACACGAAAGGACTCCCACGCTCCGCAGCTCCTGACGAAAAGGTGCTTCACGTACACGCCCTACCCGCTGGTGAGTCCACTCCCCGGGGGCGGCGTTAGGTGCACGCACGGGCCTAGTTTCTACCCGCAGGGTTAGCCGCAGCTCGCCGTGCCGGAAACCCCGCCAACATTCAGTAAGGAACCCCTTTATGTCAATCAATGGTGACGTCACTACCGATCAGAGCAGCACAGACAGACAGTACTCCCGCCGGCTCACGGCATCCGACATTAACGTCGTGGACCAGCGGATGCTGAAGAAAGCCCTCGGTGGCACGATCGTCGGCAACACGATGGAGTGGTACGACGTCGGCGTGTTCGGCTATCTGATCACCACCATGGGGCCTGTATTCCTCCCGGAAGCTGACAGAACCGTCCAGACCTTGTTCCTGCTCGGCACCTTCGCGGCAACCTTCGTCGCCCGCCCCATTGGCGGCGTCGTGTTCGGCCGGCTTGGCGACAAGATTGGCCGACAGAAAGTGCTCGCGGCGACCCTCATGCTGATGGCAGCCAGCACCTTCGCCGTCGGCCTCCTGCCCGGCTACGCACAAATAGGCGCCGGGGCGGCCGTGCTGCTGGTGCTGCTCAAGCTCGTGCAGGGCTTCTCCACGGGCGGTGAGTACGCCGGTGCCACCACATTCGTGTGCGAGTACGCCCCTGACAAGCGGCGCGGCTTCTTCGCCAGCTTCCTGGATATGGGCTCCTACGTCGGGTTCGCCCTGGGTGCTGCCCTGGTGTCCGTCCTGCAGGTCACCCTCGGCCAGGCCGCCATGGAGGAATGGGGCTGGAGGCTGCCGTTTCTGATCGCCGGACCGCTGGGCCTGGTCGCCATATACTTCCGGAACAAGATCGAGGAATCCCCCCAGTTCCAGGCCACCCTGGACGCGCAGGAGTCGGCCGCCGTCAAGGCAGCCGCAGGTGACGAGGCTGGAAGCAGGGGCCCGATGGGCATCATCACCACTTACTGGCGGCCAATCGTGCTGGCCATGATCCTGGCCGCCGCCGCCAACACCGTTGGCTATGTCCTGACGTCCTACATGCCGACATACCTCACCGAATCCAAGGGCTACGATCCAGTGCACGGCACGCTTCTGACCCTTCCGGTACTCGTGGTGATGGCGCTGTGCATCCCACTCACGGGAAAGCTCTCGGACCGCATCGGTCGCCGTCCGGTGCTGTGGATCGGCGCCGGCAGCACCATTTTGTTCGCGGTCCCCGCATTTGTCCTGATTGGGATCGGCGACATCTGGTCGACTTTGGCGGGCCTGTCCCTGGTGGCCTTTCCCGTGACGTTCTACGTGGCCAACCTCGCCTCGGCACTGCCGGCGCTGTTCCCGACTTCAAGCCGCTATAGCAGCATGGGCATTGCCTACAACTTTTCGGTGGCGATTTTCGGCGGAACAACCCCCTTCATCATCCAGGGCCTGATCGACGTCACCGGCGATGACATGGCCCCGGCCTATTACCTCATGGCAACCTCGATCATCGGTGCGACCGCCATCTATTTCCTCCGCGAATCCGCCCGCCTCCCACTACCAGGCTCCATGCCGAGCGTGGAAACCGTGGCCGAGGCCCAGGAGCTAATTGCTTCCCAGGACGACAATGCCTTCATCCATCTGGGGGACATGCCGTTCGAGAAGGTCTGTACCACTTCAGTGCGGTGATTCCGGGGCCAGGAACCGGGCTGGGGGACATAGCGCAGGATATCCAGCTCGCTCGTCAACCCAGGCCAGCACCATCTTCTTCTGCCAATGGCAGGGACCACACGGCCCCTGTGGCCCGCAGCCCTTTTTTCAGTCTCAACCAGCCAGGAATGGACAAATGATCGGTTCAGAAACAATTAATGACTACCTCGGCAGGCTTGCCTCGCGGAAGCCCACCCCCGGTGGCGGCGCGGCCGCGGCGCTCCACGCGGCGCAGGGCGCGGCCTTGGTGGCAATGGTGGCACGATTCAGCACCGGCGGAAAATTCGAGCAGCACGCCGAGACAACATCGAGGATCATTTCAACCGCCGACGGTCTCATCGGTGAGACGCTGGGTCTGGCCGACGCCGATGAAACCGCCTTCAAGGCGGTGATCGCCTCTTACAAGCTGCCAGCCGAGACCGATTCTGACCGTGCAACGCGTGCAGCCGCCATCAACAGCGCGCTAGCCCAGGCTGCACAACCGCCCGCCCGGCTGATCGAGCTGTCAGGCGAGGTCGTGGATCTCGCAGCCGAGCTGCTGGATATTGCGAACCCGAATGTCATTAGCGACATTGCCGCAGCCGCCGACGCGGCCAGGGCAGCGGCGACCACAGCCCGCGTCAACATCGACATCAACGTTGTCGCCATCAAAGATGCCCCGACGCGTGCTGCACTGGCTGAACAAACTGACGGCCTCGAAGAAAAAGTCGTGCTGGCGGCGGACTCACTCTCACGCCAGGTACGCGAAAGGATCCTCCGATGACGGCATCCCTGCTCTCCGGCAAGCCTCTCGCCAAACTGATCCAGCAGCAGGCCCAGACTGAGGCCAAGGCTCTGGCCGAAGAGGGCTCCTGCCCGACCCTCGCCGTCGTGGTTGCGACGGAGGACAGCTCCACGCACTGGTACGTGCGGTCCATAGAACGCGCCGCGGGGAACGCCGGCATCAACTGCCAGATTATCGACGTCGGCCACGACGCGACCGAACAGGCGCTCATTGCCGTGCTGGAGGACCTCAGTTCGCAGCCCTCCGTCCATGGAATCATCCTGCAGACCCCCTTACCCCCCGGGGTCAGAAGCCAGGAACTGGTCAAGTGCATCTCCCCGGCCAAGGACATCGACGGCGCGAACCCCCTGAGCCTGGGACTTCTCGCCGTCGGGGAACGCGCCTTCGCTCCGGCCACGGCACGCGCCGTCGTGGAACTGCTGGACCACTTTGATATTCCCGTAGCCGGCCGCAATGTCGTGGTGGTGGGCCGTTCCACCGTAGTCGGCAAACCGCTGTCCCTGCTGCTTCTGCAAAGAGACGCCACCACAACGGTCTGCCACTCGAAGTCCGGCCCCCTCGGAAGATATACCAGGGCTGCAGACGTCGTGGTGGTTGCGGCGGGCCGCACCGGGCTGCTCACCGGGACGGACGTTTCGGACCATTCAGTGGTCATCGATGTGGGAACGAATGTGCTTTCCGACGGCTCGCTCGTCGGCGACGTCGACGAAGCCAGCGTCCTCACGGTCGCTGCCGCGCTGACGCCGGTTCCGGGTGGCGTGGGTTCGGTTACCACGGCACTGCTTCTTCTCCACACCGCCGAAGCGGCCCGGGAACAGTCGCGCGCTGCCCGGACGCCGGTACTCACACGATGACGGAGACAATAACGTCCCCCGTTGCGCCTGGCGCCACTACGGACATCACCAGCACCAAGGTTGTGACAGATTGGACAGCGCTCATTCCGGGCGATTTCGTCACTGTGTTGGAATCCTACACAGTCCCCCACAGGGGCTGGATTGATGACCTGACTGACGATGGCCGCATCATCTGGCTGCTTCTGGCGTTCGGGCGTGGCCGACGCATGTTCTTCCGGGAGAACGGCGACACCATCACGGTCGAGGTGCCACAACCCAAGCACGCCGCGGCCGCCCGTCGAAAAGTAACAGGAACATCCCATGCTCGCTGAGTACGCCGCACGCCGCCAGCGCTCAAAGGTCCGCTCCGAGCCGGTTGGTGAGGATCCGGTTGGCGTTGACCTGCAGGATGCCCAGTGACTCCTGGATCAGGGGTGAGGCGATGCTGCCCCTGCGCACCGCGGCGACAATGCGGCGTGTGGGTTTCGCCTTGCCGGTGATGCGTAGCCGGACCACGTCTTCGGCGCCATGCAAAGGCGCCAGCCGGGGCAGCAGGCCGACGCCCAGCCCCGCACCCACGAACGCGATGTGGGTTTCCCATTCAACGGCTTCATGGGCAATCCGCGGTGTCACTCCGACTGCCGTGAACGCCGCGGTGAAGAGGGAATGGTAGGTGGAACCGGCGGCCGCCGTGATCCAGGGTTCCGATGCCAGCTCTTCAAGCGTCGCTGTTTCCCGTGATGCCAGCGGATGGTCACCGGGAATGATCACGTCCAGTGGATCGTCGAGCAGGACTCTCTGCTCGAAACGCGGATCGTCCTCACCATAAGTGTCGGACTGCATGGCGACGATAACTGCAAGGTCGATTCGTTCGGCAATCAACAGGTCGAAGCAGCGGGCGGGATCAGCCTCAAGAACCTGCACCTCCAGCAGAGGGTGTGTCGAGCGCAGGGTGGCGGCCAGCGGCGCGAGCAACTGGGCGGCTGCAGAGGAGAATCCGCCGAGGCCAAAGTGGGACTGCACCTGGTCGCCGGCCTCCATGGCCGCGGCGCGCAGGCTCTCCCATTGGGCAATGAGGGGATCCGAGCCCGCCACGAGAAAGCGTCCCGTGGCGGTAAGCCGCAGGCCCCGGCCGTCTTTCGTCAGCAGCTGCATTCCGAGCACGCGCTGGAGCTCCCGCAATTGCGCGGAGACGGCAGAGGGAGAGTAGCCCGTGAGCTCCGCGGTGGCGCCGATGGTGCCGCACCGGGCGAATACGCGGAGTGTGATGAGCCTCGCGTCGATCATGCATCTATTGTGCATGGTTATCTTCAAAAGTTTGCGCTTTTATTGCAGTTAATGTGTCCCTAATCTCATCAGTACAAGCTCTTCGATCACGTCGTTAGCAGGCATGCATCAGCACCCATGCACCCGTGGTCCCACGCAACACCCACTACCCAGGCCTCCCGGGAGGAAACCCATGACTGCTTCAGTGAACGTGCCCCTAAATTCACGCGGAAAACTCGCTGCATCGTTGCCTGCGGAGCAGCTGGCAGAAATTTCCGCGTTGTTTGAGTTCCGGCGCACCGGCTACTCCCTCGACGCCCCCTTCTACACAGATCCCTCGATCTTCAACATCGACATGGAAGCCATTTTCGGCCAGCACTGGATCTTTGCCGCCAGCACCGCCGAACTTCCGGAGCCGGGCGACTACGTCACCGTCGACTACGGGCCCTATTCCCTGATTGTGCTGCGCAACGACGACGGCGGCGTGAACGTCCTGCACAACGTATGCCGCCACCGCGGCGCCCGCGTTCTCACCGAAACCGCCGGGTCAACGGGGAACCTGGTTTGCGGCTACCACTCCTGGACCTACTCCCCAGAGGGCAACCTGATCCATGCCTCGGCACCGGGGGAAACGAAGTTCGACAAGAGCTGCTTCGGCCTCAAGCGCGCCCACGGCCGAGAAGTCGCCGGACTTATCTTCGTCTGCATTGCGGATCAACCGCCGGCGGACTTCGACGAAACCGCAAAGATCTTTGAGCCCTACCTCGCGCCCCACGATCTCTCGAAGACAAAAATCGCCTACCAGCAGAACATCATCGAAGAGGGCAACTGGAAGCTCGTCATGGAGAACAACCGTGAGTGCTACCACTGCGACGGCCACCCTGAGCTCGCCTGCTCCCTCTTTCCCACCTGGGGCCTGACGGAGGGCTTGATCCCGCCCCATCTTGAGGAAGTGTGGAACCGGAACAAGGAGGCCCAGTCCTCGCTCGAGGAGCGGTGCCGCCGCTATGGCCTTCCCTACGAGGTGGTCGAGCAGCTTGACACGCGCATCGCGGGAATTCGCATCTCTCGGGAATCGCTCGACGGAGACGGTGAATCGTTCTCGCCCGACGGGCACAGGCTCTCCAAGAAGCTGCTCGGTGACTTGCCCGACTTTCGCCTTGGCCGCTGCTCGATGCACCTGCAGCCCAACAGCTGGTTCCACTTCCTCGGCGACCACGTCATCACGTTCGGCGTCTTCCCCATCAACGAACACCAGAGCCTCGTACGCACCACCTGGCTAGTGGCTGACGACGCCGTGGAAGGCGTCGACTACGACCTGGAGAAACTCACCTACACCTGGAAGCAGACGAACCTGCAGGACAAGGCGTTTGTGGAGCTGTGCCAGCAGGGCGCCGGCAGTCCCGCCTACGAGCCCGGTCCCTACATGAAGAGCGAATACCAGGTCGAGGCATTCATCAACTGGTACGTGCAGCGCGTGCAGGAGCACTTGGCATGATTGAACTCCTCACCGAAACGGCCACCCAAGAACCACAGCGGATTCGCGGTCTTGAAATGCCGTGGAACAGGGTGATGGGCAGCAACGAGGGACCCGCCCGGGCGGCCCGCGCTCTGGGGCCCTGGCATCCGCAGGAGTTCACGGCCGAATGCGTCGAGACCGTTCCCGAGGCCGGCGGCATGATGACCTTCGTGTTCCGCCGCTGCGACGGTGCGCCCCTGGCGTTCCGTGCGGGCCAGTACGTGAACGTCGCATTTCCCGTCAATGGCGAGGACCAGGAACCGGTGGACCGCAGCTACTCGCTGTCCAGTTCACCCACCGAGCCGTGGACCTTCAGTATTACCGTCAAGTGCGACTCCACGGGACTGGTCTCGCCATGGGTGCACGCGAACGTCAAACCCGGCACCGTTCTTGAGATGCTGGGACCGGTGGGAGCATTCCACCTGCCCGACGCCGACCGCCGCGCCCGGTATCTCTTGCTTGCCGCCGGCGCAGGCATCACTCCCATCATGTCCATGGTGCGGACCATCCGCTCCCTGCCCGGACACGCCGATGTTGTGGTGCTCTACCACGGCTCGGATGCTGGAGGCTTTGCCTTCCACCGGGAACTGGCCTATATCGCCTCCGTGGACTCACGCATCAAGGTCTCCTACTCCCTGGGCGACCGCAGTGTACCGGAGGGGTGGGAAGGACTCAGCGGAAGGCTGACGGCGGCCATGCTCGAGGAGGTGGCCCCGGACGCCAATGGCCGCCAGGTGTACGCATGTGGTCCTGAGGGTTACCTGAACACCGCCACCGAGCTCCTCAAGAAGGTCGGTGTGGACGACACTTCCATCTACATGGAGTTCTTCTCCGGAGACCGCCAGACCCTCCTTGAGTACCAGGCGGAGGTGGCCCTCGCGGCCGACTTCGCGGAAGAGATCGCCGAGGAGATCGCAGAATCCGCCGAGGACTACTTTGAAAGCCAGCCCGCTGCATTCGGCCTCTACGAGCCTGGTTACGACGCCGACGGAACCCTGCAGGCCTCGGGGCTGCCGCTGGAAATCGTCGACCCGGAGGCGCCCGGCTCCGATGCCTCCGCCGAGAGCGCGGGCGGGGAGCCGGAAGCCGGTTCACCTGATGCCTCGAGCTTCGACACCGTGGGTACAGGCACCCTCACCATGTCCTTCATGCGTACCGGCATCAATGTGCGGATCGACCCCAGCGAGCGCATCCTCGAGGTGGCCCAGCGTGCTGGCGTCAAGATTGGCGCGAACTGCAAGGAAGGCATGTGCGGCTCCTGTAAGGTCGTCAAGCTTTCAGGAGAGATCGAGATGAACCATCAGGGCGGGATCCGGGCGCGGGAAATCTCTGCAGGCAAGTTCCTGCCCTGCTGCTCCATCGCGCAGTCGGATCTGGTGATCGACGCCTGACCCCTGTTCCGGCGCACTGTCAAGGCGTAGCCGAAGCCCTGAACCTTTCGCCCGCTGATACCCAAATCCCCGCAAAGAACCAGGAGTAGACCATGACCACAGTCCTCGAGGGCCGCCCCACCGGTAACGCGACGGCGGAAGCCGGCGCGGTCCCCAGCGTCCGCAGTACCGGCACCGCACACTACGTCCTCACCCTTGCGTGCCCGGAGCGCCCCGGAATCGTCCGGGCCATCACCGCATTCCTCGCTGATCGAGGCTTCGACATCGTTGAACACCAGCAGTTCGATGACCACATGAGCGGCAAGCTCTACCTGCGCACGGCCTTCACTCCGGGAGACAAGGAAGTTTCCGCGGAAGGCCTCAGCGCGGAGTTCGCCGCCGTTGCCGATGAATTCGACATGGAGTTCGCCATCCACGACGGCCGCCCGCAGCGGGTGCTGGTCATGGTGTCGAAGTTCGGCCACTGCCTGAATGACCTCATCTTCCGCTGGCGGGCCGGCAGCCTGGGCGCGGAGATCGCCGTCGTGGTTTCCAACCACGAGGACCTGCGGCCCATGGCCGAGGCGGCCGGGCTGCCCTTCATCCACGTTCCGGTGACGGCCGCCACTAAGCCGGAAGCCGAGGCCCGCCTGCTGGAGCTGGTGGCCGAGTACGAGGCCGACCTCGTGGTGCTCGCACGCTACATGCAGGTGCTGTCCAACGACCTGTGCGGCCAACTACGCGGACGGGCGATCAACATCCACCACTCGTTCCTCCCCGGCTTCAAGGGCGCCAAGCCGTACCACCAGGCTTACGACCGCGGCGTAAAGCTCGTCGGCGCCACGGCCCACTACGTCACCGCGGACCTCGACGAGGGTCCCATCATCGAGCAGGAAGTCTTCCGGGTGGACCACGCCCTCGATCCGGACGCGCTGGTGACGGTGGGCCGGGACGCGGAGACCCAGGCGCTCTCCCGCGCGGTGAGGTGGCACTGCCAGCACCGCGTCCTGCTCAACAAAACCCGCACCGTCGTATTCCGCTAATTTTCCGCTAACGCGAACCAGGAGAACCACACCATGAACGCATCACCACGCGTCGTCATCATCGGAGCCGGCATCGCCGGCACCAACCTCGCAGACGAACTGGCCAGCCGGGGCTGGAATGACATCACCGTCGTCGAGCAGGGCCCGCTGGAATTGGCCGGCGGCTCCACGTCGCACGCCCCCGGCTTGGTGTTCCAGAACAACCCGTCCAGGACCATGACCGAATTCGCCACCTATACGGTCAACAAGCTGCTCTCCCTGAGCAAGGACGGCGCGTCTTGCTTCAACCAGGTGGGCGGCCTGGAACTGGCAACCACTCCCGAACGCCTGGCCGACCTCAAGCGCAAGATGGGTGTGATGACCTCCTGGGGCGTCGAAAGCCGGATCGTCGACGCCGATGAATGCGAAAAGATCTATCCGCTGTTGAACACCGGCAAGCTCACCGGCGGCCGCGAGGTCCTGGGCGGCCTGCTCATCCCCACCGACGGGCTGGCCCTCGCTGCCCGTGCCGTACAGCTGCTGATCGAGCGCTCCCGCGAGCGCGGCGTGACCTTCCTCGGCTCCACCACCGTCACCGGCATCTCCCAGTGGGGCGGCAAGGTCACGGGCGTCGAGACGTCCTCCGGCGTGATTCCCGCGGACATCGTGGTCTCCTGTGCCGGTTTCTGGGGCCGCGAACTCGGCAAGCTGGTGGGCCTGGAGGTGCCGCTGCTGCCGCTGGCCCACCAGTACGTCATGTCCACCCCGCTGCCGGAACTCAAGGGGGCGAACGAGCTGCCCAACGGTGCCCAGAAGCCCATCCTCCGCTACCAGGACAAGGACCTGTACTACCGCGAATGGGGCGAGCGCATCGGCATCGGCAGCTATGCCCACCGCCCGATGCCGGTGGACATGTCCGCCCTGCCGAAGGTGTCCGCCGAGGAAATGTCCGACCACCGCATGCCTTCACGCTTGGACTTCACCCTGGAAGACTTCGTGCCCGCGTGGGAAGACAGCCAAGACCTGCTGCCGGCACTGCGCAGCGCCGCGATCGAGGACGGCTTCAACGGAATCTTCTCATTCACCCCCGACGGCGGCCCGCTGATCGGCGAAGCACCGGAACTCTCGGGCTTCTTCGTTGCCGAGGCTGTGTGGGTGACGCACTCCGCAGGTGTGGCCAAGGCCGTGGCAGAGCTGCTTATCGAAGGCCGTTCCCGCACCGACCTGCACGGCACCGAGCTCACCCGCTTTGAGAAGGTGCAGACGTCCGACGCTTACGTCAGCGAGACCTCGCAGCAGAACTTCGTGGAGATCTACGACGTCATGCACCCGCTGCAGCCCAAGGAATCTCCACGCGACCTGCGGGTCAGCCCGTTCAACGTCCGGCAGAAGGAACTGGGAGCGTTCTTCCTGGAGTCCGCCGGCTGGGAGCGGCCGCACTGGTTCGAGGCCAACCGCGGGCTGCTCGAGGATCTGCCGGCCGAGTGGCAGGTGCCGGAGCGGGACTCTTGGTCCGCCATGTTCTCCTCCCCCATCTCGGCAGCCGAAGCGTGGAAGACGCGTACCGCCGTCGGACTTTTCGACATGACGCCGCTGAAGCGGCTCTCCGTGGTGGGCCCCGGCGCGCAGGCGCTGCTGCACCGGCTCAGCACGGGCAACATCGCCAAGAAGCCAGGCGCCGTGACGTACTGCCTGCTCCTCGAGCACGACGGCGGCATCCGCAGTGACGTGACGGTCGCACGGCTGGCGGAGGAAGACTTCCAGTTGGGCGTCAACAGCAACGTGGACTTCGACTACCTCCGCGTGGAAGCCCGGAAGCAGTCCGCTGCCGACCCAAGCCAGTGGGTGCATGTCTCCGACATCACCGGCAGCACCTGCTGCATCGGGCTCTGGGGCCCGCTGGCGCGCGAAGTGATCGGCAAGGTCAGCGCCGACGACCTCACCAACGACGGCCTGAAGTACTTCCGCACCAAGGAAATCTCCGTGGGCGGGATCCCTGTCACAGCCATGCGGCTCTCCTACGTGGGCGAGCTCGGCTGGGAGCTCTACACCACCGCCGACTACGGTCTCAAGCTCTGGGACCTGCTCTTCGAGGCGGGCCGGGAGCACGGCATCATCGCCGCCGGCCGCGGCGCCTTCAACAGCATGCGGCTCGAAAAGGGCTACCGCCTCTGGGGCACGGACATGACCACCGAGCACCACCCCTACCAGTCCGGCCTCGGCTTCTCCGTGGCGAAGGACAAGGAAGGCTACGTGGGGGCGGAGGCCCTGGCTTCCCTCAAGGAACAGCCCGCGGACAAGGTGCTGCGCTGCCTGACGGTCGACGACGGCACGTCCATCGTGCTGGGCAAAGAGCCCGTGTACGTCGGCGGCGAAGCGTCCGGCTACGTCACCAGCGCCGCCTACGGCTATTCGATCCGCAAGCCGATCGCCTACGCCTGGCTGCCAGCGGCGGTCTCAGAAGGCGACGCCGTGGAGATCGAGTACTTCGGCCGCCGCATCCCCGCCACGGTCACAGCCGAGCCGCTCTTCGACCCCGGCATGGAGCGCCTCCGCGGCTGAGGGGCTCCAACCTCCGCGAGATGGCACTTAACGGCAGTCCCGACGTCGGGAACTGCCGTTGAGTGCCATCTCACTGTCCGCACGTGCCGCCCATCCTCCCAAACAGAACGGCCCGCTTCCGAAAGGAAGCGGGCCGTTCTGTTTGGACGCCTCAGCGCGCAGTGGCTGCCTCGGGGGTCGCTGCCTCGCCGGCCGCGGCGGACGCTTCCCCCGCGGCGTGCGGCTCAAAGCGGACGAACATGGCCTTGAAGCCGGGGGTGTTGGATTCCCGGGCCACGTTTTCCTTGTGGACCAGGGCATTGGCCTCGGGGAAGTACGCCGCGGCGCAGCCCCTGGCGGTCGGGAAGGCCACCAGCCGGAACTTCTCCGCCCGCCGGTCCGTCCCCTGGAAGGTGCTGACCACATCCACGAGGTCCCGGTCCCGGAAGCCCTGCTCGGCCAGGTCCTCCGGGTGCACCAGAATGACACGGCGGCCGCCGGAGATCCCGCGGTACCGGTCATCGAGGCCGTAGAACGTGGTGTTGTACTGGTCGTGGCTGCGCATGGTCTGCAGGACCAGGTGCCCGGCCGGCGGGGTCAGATACTCCAGCGGGCTGACCGTGAAGCGGCCGCGTCCGATGTCTGTGGCGAAGGAGCGGGTGTCCCTGGGCGGGTTGGGCAGCACAAAACCGTTCTTCGTCCGGACCCGGGCATTGAAGTCCTCGAACCCCGGAAGGACCCGCGCGATGTGGTCCCGAACGACGTCGTAGTCCTCGGCCATGGCCTTCCAGTCCACCGGGTGGCCGGGGCCGAACGTGGCTTCGGCCATCCGGGCCACGATGACCGGTTCGGCAAGGAGGTGCTCGGACACGGGCAGCAGCCTGCCCTGGGTCGAGTGGACCACGGACATCGAGTCCTCCACGGACAGGAACTGGGCGCCCTTGGGGTGCTTGTCGTCCTTGTCCGTCCGGCCCAGCGTGGGAAGGATCAGCGACGTGCGGCCGTGCACCACGTGGGACCGGTTTGGCTTGGTTGAGATGTGCACGGTCAGGCCGATCCGCTGCATCCCGGCCTCGAGGGTCTCGGTGTCCGAGCACGCGAGCGAGAAGTTCCCGCCCATGGACACGAAGACGTCCACCTCGTCGCGCTCGAACGCCTCCATGGACTCCACTGCGTCGTGGCCGTGGTGCCGGGGCGAGGCGATGCCGAACTCGTTGTCCAGCGCTTCTAGGAGCCATTCCTTGGGCTTTTCCCAGATGCCCATGGTCCGGTCGCCCTGGACGTTGGAGTGTCCGCGCACCGGGCAGGCGCCGGCGCCGGGCTTGCCGAAGTTGCCCTGCAGCAGCAGGACGTTGACCATTTCCTTGATGGTGTCCACCGAGTGCGGCTGCTGGGTGACGCCCAGCGCCCAGCAGAAGATGCTGGCCTTGGACGCCAGCAGCATCGCGGCGACTTTTTCGATCTGCTGACGGGCAAGGCCGGTGGCCCGTTCCGTCTCTTCCCAGTCCAGTTCCCGGCGGGCTTCCCGGTAGGCGGCGAAGCCGTCGGTCTGCGCCTCAATGAAGGAACGGTCGACGACGGTTCCCGGGTTTTGCTCCTCCGCGGCCAGCAGCAGGTGGCCGAGCGCCTGGAACAGCGCCAGGTCGCCGCCCACCTTGATCTGCAGGTACTCGTCGGCCAGCGGCGTGCCGCCGCCCACCACGCCGGAGATCGTTTGGGGATCCCGGAAGTTGAACAGGCCGGCCTCGGGCAGCGGGTTCACCGCCACCACCTTGCCGCCCTTGTCCTTGCACTCCTTCAACGCGGACAGCATCCGGGGGTGGTTGGTGCCGGGGTTCTGCCCCACCACGAAGATCAGTTCCGCGTCGTGGATGTCATCCAGCGACACCGTGCCCTTGCCGATGCCGATGGTCGGGTTCAGCGCGGAACCGGAGGACTCGTGGCACATGTTGGAGCAGTCCGGCAGGTTGTTGGTGCCCAGGGACCGGGCGAACAGCTGGTACATGAACGCGGTCTCGTTGGCCGTGCGGCCCGAGGTGTAGAAGACGCAGCGGTCGGGCGTGCTGGCCCGGATGTGCTCGCCGATGAGGTCGAAGGCGTCCGCCCAGGAGATCGGCGCGTAGTGTGTCTCTCCTTCCCGGATCACCATCGGTTCGCTGAGCCTGCCCTGGTTGCCCAGCCAGTACTCGGTCTTTTCCGACAGCTCCGCGATGGAATGCTTCGCCCAGAATTCCGCCCCGACAGTCCGTAGTGTGTTCTCCTCGGCCACTGCCTTGGCGCCGTTTTCGCAGAACTCCGCGGTCTTGCGTTTCTTGTCCGACTCCGGCCAGGCGCAGCCGGGGCAGTCGAAACCGCCGCGCTGGTTCAACCGCAGGAGCGAGTGCGCCGTGCGGGTCACCCCGGCCTGCGCCACCGCGCGTTCCAGCGCCACCATCACGGCCTTGACCCCGGCCGCCTCGGTCTTCGGCTTGTGGACGGCGAGTTCGTCCTCGTTGATGTCCGCGACGGGGGCGGGCTGTTTCCCGAACTTCATTGTTCCTGCTTCCTTACCGCTAATGTCCGGCTTGTTCGATCGCCAGCAAGGCGCGCCAGGCTTTCCTGGCGCGCCTTACTTGATGTTTGTTACTCGGCAGCCCTGACTACTGGGACACCTTGGCGAGGGTTTCGCGTTCGGCGCCGATGGTGGTGTTCTCGCCGTGCCCGGTGCGGACCGCGGTTTCCGCGGGAAGCGTGAGGAGGCGTTCGCGGATGGAGGCCAGGATGGTCGGGTAGTCGCTGTAGGACCGGCCGGTGGCTCCGGGACCGCCGTTGAACAGGGTGTCCCCGGTGAACACGGTTTCCTCCTGCTCGAGGTGGAAGCAGGTGGAGCCCGGTGAGTGGCCGGGGGTGTGGATCGCTTTCAGCGTAGCGCCGCCGACCCGGAACTCGTCCCCGTCATTGATGGCCCGGTCCGGCGTGGTGCCGGGGTAGACCTGTTCCCAGAGGACCTGGTCCTCCGGGTTCAAGTGGATCGGGGCGCCCACGGCGTTGGCGACCTCACGGGCGGCTCCGATGTGGTCGTTGTGCGCGTGGGTCAGCAGGATGGCCAGGACCTTCCGGCCCCGGACACCGCCGATGATCGCGGCAGCGTCGTGCGGGGAATCGATGATGACGCATTCCTCCTCGTTGCCCACGATCCAGACGTTGTTGTCCACGTCCCAGGTGCCGCCGTCGAGCGAAAACGTGCCCGAGGTGACGAGGTTTTCGATCGTGACGCTCATGCGGAAGCCACTGCGTTCTGGGTTTCAACAACGGAGTTGATTTCAACGACCGAGCGGAGGACCTTGCCCTCGTGCATCTTGTCGAAGGCCTCTTCCACCTGGTCGATGGAGATGCGTTCGGAGACAAACGCGTCGAGGTCCAGGTTGCCCTGCTGGTAGTGCGCCACCAGCATCGGGAAGTCGCGGGAAGGCAGGCAGTCCCCGTACCAGGAAGACTTCAGCGAACCGCCCCGGCCAAAAACGTCGAGCAGCGGAAGCTCGAGCTGCATCTCCGGCGTCGGCACACCCACCAGGACGACGCGGCCGGCGAGGTCGCGGGCGTAGAAGGCCTGCTTGTAGGTCTCTGGTCTCCCGACAGCCTCGATGACGACGTCGGCCCCGTTGCCGCCAGTCAGTTCCCGGATGGCCTCGACCGGGTCGGTGGTGCGGGAGTTGACGCCGTGGGTGGCGCCGAGGGACCTGGCCATCTCGATCTTGTTGTCGTCGATGTCCACCGCAATGATCGTCGTCGCGCCCGCGAGCTTAGCCCCGGCGACCGCCGCGATGCCCACGCCGCCGCAGCCGATCACTGCCACCGACTCCCCGCGCTTGACCTCGCCGGTGTTGATCGCCGCCCCGATGCCGGCCATCACACCGCAGCCCAGCAGCCCGACGGCGGCGGGGTCGGCGTCCTCGTCGACCTTCGTGCACTGCCCGGCCGCGACCAATGTCTTCTCAGCGAACGCGCCGATGCCCAACGCCGGGGAGAGCTCGGTGCCGTCCTCGAGGGTCATCTTCTGCGTGGCATTGTGTGTGTTGAAGCAGTACTGCGGCTGGCCCTTGGCACACGCCCGGCACTCCCCGCAGACCGCACGCCAGTTCAGGATGACCCGGTCACCCGGGGCCACCTCTGTGACACCGTCGCCCACCGCCGACACCACACCGGTTGCCTCATGGCCCAGCAGATAGGGGAACTCATCACCGATGCCGCCGAGCTTGTAATGCAGATCCGTGTGGCACACCCCGCATGTCAGAATGTCCACCAGGGCTTCCCCGGGCCCCGGATCCGGCACCAGGATCGTCTCCAGCGACACCGGAGCGTTCTTCTCCCTGACAACGACTGCCTTGACTTTATGAACCATGAACTGGTGTTCCTTTCCTGAGCCCACAGGCTCGTTGGCGACGGCACCTCTGCCAATCTAGCCGACTTGCTGGGGTCGAAATCCTCATATCGCGAATGGGTCATTCCCTTTCGGTCATGACGGGGGCACTGTCGGGCGGGGCAACCATAGGCGAATTAAGTACTCTAATTGCGTATTACACAACGGGATGCACATAGCGCGTAAAAGAAATATGGCAGTGATCACTTTTTGTGTCAAGGCATATGAAGCCCCCGAATGACCCAGTTCACGGACGGGCCGCTCCGTGGCGGGGCATTTCGCCGTTATCCACATAAGCGGCGGCGCCCCTCCCCGCGGCACGGGCTAGTCCTAAGATTTAGCCATGACCGCATTCGCAGGCATCCCGGATGACGCCTTCCGGTTCTACGCCGATCTTGAGCAGAACAACAACCGGGACTGGTGGCTGGAGCACAAGCCCGTGTATGACGCAGCGGTAAAGGAGCCCCTGACCCGGCTGCTGGCAGAGCTGGAGCCGCGGTTCGGTCCGGCGAAACTCTTTCGCCCCAACCGGGATGTCCGCTTTTCGCCGGACAAGTCACCCTATAAGACAGCGCAAGGGGCGTTCGCCTCGCTGGCGGAGGGCGTCGGGTTCTACGTCCAGCTCAGTGCCGATGGAATGCTCATCGGCGGCGGCTGCCACAACCACACGCCGGCCCAGGTGGCGCGCTTCCGCGGCGCCGTCGATGATCCCCGCTCCGGAGAGGCCCTGCAGGAGATCGTGCGCAAGGTCCAGGAGGCGGGGTTTGCCGTGGAGGGCGAGAGCCTGAAGACCGTCCCGCGGGGCTTTGACAAGGACCATCCCCGGGCGGGGCTGCTGAGGCACAAATCGCTCACGGCCGGGGTCAATGTGGGCCAACCCGACTGGCTTGCCGGCCCCGGCGCGGTGGAGGAAGTGGCGCGGCGCTGGGAGGCACTGCGTCCCCTGGTGGAGTGGGAGGGCCGTTACGCGGCGCCCTGATGCCCGGCCTCAGATGTGCTGGCCGTCCGTGGCGAGCCGCCGGTCGAGGTTGTTGAAGAAGACCAGCATCATCAGCTCAAAGGCCTGGCTGGCTTGCTCGGGCTGGTTATTGACGACGAAGTCGAACTGCAGCCCATAGAACGCGGCGGTAAAGAGCCGGGCGTCAGTGTCGGCGAAGTCCCGCCGGATCCCCTGGATGACGAGCCAGTCCCGGGACTTCTCATGCAGCATCCGGAAGTGCTCCTGTGCGGCGCCGCGCGGCTCCGCCGCCACGACGTCCTGAGCTGTTGCCTCAAATTCCAGCCGGGCCAGGTGCCGGTTGCGCTGCGCCATGGTCCACTGCCAGGACTCGCGGAGGAAGGCTCGCCAGGCGTCCCGGTCAATGTCCCTGACGTCTGTGGCCCGGATGCTGTCCAGCCGGGACTCGATGCCCCGGATGATCTCGTTGATCAACTGATCGCGGTGGCCGAAGTGGTACACCAGAACGTAACTGCTGACCCCCAGCCCGTCGGCGAGACTCCGAAACGTCAGCTCTGCCAGCGTCTTGTCCATGAGGTACTCGAGAATCGCGGACAACAGCTCTGATTTGCGTTCCGGTCTTGCTGGGCGGGCCATTCCCCCATCTTAGGGAGCGCAACCCCTGCCAAAAAGAAAGCGGTCCCGGACACTTGAACCGGGACCACTTCCTTCTGCCCAACTGCAGAACGAACTATGTATTGGGTTGTCTACCCCAAGGGATTAGTGAGGTCAGCGGCCGACGGGCTCGTCGGCGGTTGCTGCGGCGTCACGGCTTTCAGCCGGAGCAGGAGTGCCGTTGACGGATGCCTTGGCCGCGGCGAACTTCTCGTTCAGCCGTGAGTGGCGCTGGCCGTAGGCGAAGTAGATCGCGATGCCGATGACCAGCCAGATGGCGAAGAAAATCCAGGTCTCCACAGCCAGGTTGGTCATGAGGTAGAGGCACAGCACGGCCGAGACGATCGGGAGCACCTTGCCGAACGGGACGCGGAAGCTCGGCTTCAGGTCGGGGCGCTTCTTGCGGAGGACCAGAATGCCCAGACTCACCATCACGAAGGCGGAGAGCGTGCCGATGTTGATCATTTCCTCCAGCAGGTCCACGTTGGTCAGCCCGGCAACGAGGGCCACGCCGGCGCCGCAGATGATCTGGAGGCGGGCCGGCGTCGCACGCGTGGCGCTGGTCTTGGACAAGGAGCGCGGCAGCAGTCCGTCCCGGCTCATGGCCAGCACCACGCGCGAGAGGCCCATGAGGAGCACCATGATGACGGTGGTGAGGCCCACGAGGGAGCCGAAGGCGATGACCTTTGCGGCGTCGGTGTTGCCGACGGCTTCGAAGGCGGTGGTGAGGGTCGGGCTCTTGGCCTCGGCCAGCTTCGTGTAGGACACCATGCCGGTCAGCGCCAAAGACACAAGGATGTAGAGCAATGTGACGATGGCGAGGCCGCCGAAGATGCCGCGGGGCAGCGTCTTCTGCGGGTTCTTGACCTCTTCGGCAGAGGTGGCAACGACGTCGAAGCCGATGAAGGCGAAGAACACCAAGGCCGCACCGGCGAAGATGCCGAGCGTTCCATACTGGGCCGGAGCCGCGCCGGTGAGGAAACCGAAGAAGGACTGCTTGAGGACGTCGGCCGCGCCGGTGCCGCCCGTCGGCTCGGAGGTCGGCACGAACGGTGCATAGTTCTCGAACTTCACGTAAGTGAAGCCGACCACGATCACGAAGAGCACGACGGCGATCTTGATGAGCGTGAAGATGTTGCCGACGCGGGCGGAGAGCTTGGTCCCGAGGACCAGCAGCACGGTGAAGATCGCAACGATCAGGAAGGCGCCCCAGTAGAGGTCAACCCCGGCCAGGGAGATCGACGGCGGGATGTCCACGCCCATGAGCGCGAAGACCTTGCTGAGGTAAATGCCCCAGTACTTGGCGATGACGGCGCCGGCCGTGAAGAGTTCCAGGATCAGGTTCCAGCCGATGATCCAGGCGAGGACTTCTCCCATGGTCGCGTAGGTGAAGACGTACGCGGATCCTGCCACTGGGATGGCCGTGGCAAATTCGGCATAGCACATGATGGCGAGCGCACACGTGACGGCGGCGATCGCAAAGGAGATGGTCACGGCGGGGCCGGCGAAATTCGCTGCAGCCTTGGCGCCGACCGAGAAGATACCGGCGCCGACGGCAACCGCGACGCCCATAATCATGAGGTCCCACGTGCTGAGCGAGCGCTTCAACTTGCGTCCGGGTTCATCGGCGTCGGACAAGGACTGCTCGATGGATTTGGTCCGGAAAAGGTTCATAGGAAAGTCCGCAATCTCGATAACTGGGTTTGGAAACAGACCTATCCATAGTAGTGTCCATCCACTGGACGGCCTGATTTGTCCCACATTGTGAGATGGCGAGCCGGCCAAGGGCTGCCGCGGAGACCGTTCAGAAGCGGATCCCGACGGGCCCGGACGGCGTCTTGGGGTCAGTCAAACGGACCAGTCCATCAGCGTCGAGCGAATCAGGAAGCGCTTGCCTTCCGGCGCTTCCACGGAGAAACCACTCCCCCGCCCGGGCACGACGTCGACCGTCAGGTGGGTGTGGCTCCAGTAGTTGAACTGCTCCCGCGACATCCAGAATTCCAGCGGCTGGGGTCGCAGCCCGTCGGAGATGTCGAACAGGCCCAGCAGGACGTCGGAATCGCCGGTCAGGAATTCCCCGGCGGGGTAGCACATGGGCGCGGACCCGTCACAGCAGCCGCCGGACTGGTGAAACATCAGGGGCCCGTGCTGCTCCCACAGTTTGCGCAGCAGATCGGCGGCTTCAAGGGTGAGCGCGACGCGGGAGAAGTCCTCGCCTTCGCGGGTGACGGCGGCGTGCAGCCTGGCGTGGGGCATCGGCGTTATTCCTCGGATTCGGCTGCGAGCAGGAACGGGGTGGTGCGGGCGGGGCGGATCATTCGAATCCCGCGGATCAGTTGAATCCGCCCCGCCCGGTCGTTGCGGCTTAGAAGAAGCCGAGCTTGTTCTCGTTGTAGCTGACCAGGAGGTTCTTGGTCTGCTGGTAGTGGTCCAGCATCATCGCGTGGTTTTCACGCCCGATGCCGGAGGACTTGTACCCGCCAAACGCAGCCCCGGCCGGGTACGCGTGGTAGTTGTTGACCCACACACGCCCGGCCTGGATCTCGCGGCCCGCACGGTAGGCAACGTTGCCGTTGCGGGACCAGACCCCGGCGCCGAGGCCGTAAAGCGTGTCGTTGGCGATCCCCATGGCGTCGTTGTAGTCGCTGAAGCGCGTCACGGACACCACCGGCCCGAAGATCTCCTCCTGGAAGATCCGCATCTTGTTGTGGCCTTCGAAGATGGTCGGCTGCACGTAGTAGCCGCCTGCGAGGTCCCCGGCGAGCTCGGCGCGGGCGCCGCCGGTCAGGGCCTTGGCGCCTTCCTGCTTTCCGATGTCGATGTAGGACAGGATCTTCTCCAGCTGGTCATTGGAGGCCTGGGCTCCGAGCTGCGTCTCGGTGTCCAGCGGGTTGCCCTGGATGATCTTCTGGGTGCGGGCCAGCGCGTCGGCCATGAAGGAGTCGTAGATGCCTTCCTGGACCAGAGCACGGGAAGGACAGGTGCAGACCTCGCCCTGGTTGAAGGCGAAGAGCGTGAACCCTTCAAGGGCCTTGTCGTAGAAGGCGTCGTTGTTCTCGGCGACGTCGTTGAAGAAGATGTTCGGGCTCTTGCCGCCGAGCTCCAGGGTGACCGGGATCAGGTTCTGGCTCGCGTACTGGCTGATCAGGCGGCCGGTGGTGGTTTCGCCGGTGAAGGCGATCTTGCGGATCCGCGGGCTGGAGGCCAGCGGCTTGCCTGCCTCGACGCCGAAGCCGTTGACCACGTTGACAACACCGGCCGGCAAGAGGTCGCTGATCAGTTCCATCAGGACCAGGATCGAGGACGGCGTCTGCTCGGCCGGCTTCAGCACAACGGCGTTGCCGGCGGCGAGGGCGGGTGCGAGCTTCCAGACAGCCATGAGGATCGGGAAGTTCCAGGGAATGATCTGGCCCACGACGCCGAGGGGCTCGTGGTAATGGTAGGCGGTGGTGTCGTCGTCGAGCTGGGAAAGCCGGCCCTCCTGGGCGCGGACGGCGGAGGCAAAGTAGCGGAAATGGTCGGCGGCGAGCGGAATGTCGGCGTTGAGGGTTTCGCGGATCGGCTTGCCGTTGTCCCAGGTTTCAGCGACGGCGAGCATCTCGGTGTTCGCGTCGATCCGGTCCGCGATCTTGTTGAGGATTGCGGCCCGCTCGGCCACGGAGGTCTTGCCCCAGGACGGCGCAGCCTTGTGCGCGGCGTCCAGCGCCAGCTCGATGTCCTCGGCCGTGCCGCGGGCGACCTCGCAGAATGCCTTGCCGGTCACCGGGGTGATGTTCTCGAAGTACTGGCCCTTGACCGGGGCGACCCATTCGCCGCCGATCCAGTTTTCATACCGGTCCTGGAAGGTAACCTTCGAGCCCTCGGTGCCGGGCTGGGCGTAAACAGTCATTGCTAGCTCCTTTGCTGTGCAAGTTCGGGGGGCAGCAAGGCGCTTCCGGCCCCGGTTGCACCCAGCGTAGGGAGAGAAAGGTTGCAGTCAGGTTGCAACCGTGTGAGGCGGATCACCCACTGGCGCCGGCGGCGCCAGGATTCAGGCGCAACGGCTCAGACGCCCAGTTCCCGGTCCAGCCGTTCCAGATCGGCGACGACGGCGGTCCGCTTGGGCGAGCGGGGCGGCAGCAGCTTGAGCGCGGCTATCCGGACCTCGACGTCGTCCCTCGCCTCGGGCAGCTCGGCGTACTTCAGGAGCGATTCGGCGCTGCCGTCGGTCAGCAGTGCTTCGCGCATGAGCGCGGAGACCCTGGTCCGCAGTTCCACAATGCCGGGGGCTTCGGAGCGCGGCAGCACGGCGCCGCGGTAGATTTCCAGTGCTATCCGGTGCGCGCCGCGCTGCAGGCAGTTCAACACCTGTCCGGCGTCCGGAACGAGGTCCAGCGGCAGCCGGTAGGGGCGTGACTCCGGGACGGCGTCAGGATTGAGCTCCTGGAGGACCTTGCGCAGCCGGACCATCTCGGCGCGCAAAGTCATGGTGGGGGCGTCCTTGGCGTAGAGGAGGGCGCCCAGTTCCCCGGCGGTCAGCCCTCCGGGGTGGGTGCTGAGCAGGGCCAGGATCTCACTGTGCCGGGCGGACAAGGCGACAGTACGGCCGTCGATGCTCAGCAATGCCTGATCGCGGCCGAGCAGCTGGAGGCTGTTGCGGTAGAGGCTATTCGCCCCCGCAGGTTTCGGTCCGGCCGGGCTCCGCCGCCTGGCTGGCGGGGATTGGCGTGCGGCTGCCAGCTGCAGCCGTTCCACCCGCAGATGCGCCTGGGCGGCGGCTACGGTGGCTTCAACCAGCGATAAGGTGTGCGGGGCCACGGCCGATTCTGTGCCGGTGATGTCCACTACCCCCAGCAGGGCGCCGGAATCCGGATCGTGGAACGGCACCGCCGTGCAGCTCCACGGATGCACCGACCGCTTGTAGTGTTCCGCACCGGAGATTTGGATGCCGCGGCCGAGGGCCAGCGCAGTGCCCGGGGCGCTGGTGCCGACTTTCGCTTCGGACCAGTCGGCACCCGGGACGAACATCATGCCTTCGGCCCGACGCTGCAGGCCGGCGTCGCCTTCCACCCACAGCAGCCTGCCAACCTCGTCCCCCACTGCCACCAGCATTCCACTGTCGTGGCTGGGCAGGACCAGGAGCTTGTGGATCACGGGCATGATCGCGGCCAGCGGATGCTGCCGGCGGTACTCCTCAAGTTCTTCGCGGTCCATGGCCAGCGGGGCCTCGGGGTGGTCAGGGTTGGCCAGCAATTCTACCGACCGCTGCCACGATTCCTGGACCAGCCTGCTGAGCCCGGGCAGGGGCAGGCTCGCGGGGAAATCGGGTCCGCGCGAGTCCAGTGCCTCGTGCCCGGCGCTGGCATGCCGCTGACGCAGCGCTGCGGGAACCCCGCCTGCTGGCGGCAACAGTGCTGCCGGACGGACCAGATTCGTCATTGAACTCCCACCGGACGGGCTCGACGGCGCGCCGGAGGCCGCCTCGTCCGGCCCAGTGTAATGCCGTCCGGGACGTTTGCAAACGCGCAGGTTCGCTAGGTTGGCTCGACGAGCAGCTTTCTGATCTCGGCAAGCTTGGCTTCGGACTCTTCGAGGCGCAGGCGGAGTCCTTCGACCGTCGCGGTCCCATTGTCGGCCGCATCGCCGTGGGGTGCGGGAGTCTTGGGAGACAGGAAGAAGTTGGCCAGGTAACCGGTGAATGTGCCGAAGATCCCGACGCCGAGGACGATGATGCCTGACCCGATGATGCGGCCCGCAAAGGTGACCGGATATTGGTCACCGTATCCAACGGTCGAGATCGTCACGATCGTGTACCAGATGGCGTCCGAGGCGCTCGTGATGTTGGCCCCTGGCGCGTACTGCTCGACGCGGAGCATCATGAGGCTGCCGAATTCCAGGACCAAAATGCCCATGAGCAGCAGTATGTACAGGGAACTGCCGGCCCGGTCTTTGACCAGCGCGCGGCCGATCGTGCGGGCGCCGAGCGCCCGGAGCAGGCGGTAGACCCGGATCAGCCGGAAGATACGCAGGATCTTGAACTGGGCGACAGGCACACTGGCCAACAGGTCTGCCCAGCCGAAGTGCTTGAAGAAATAGGCACCCGCCGATGGCGCGGTGACAATGCGGAGGAGGAAGTCAGCGAGGAAGATCACGCTGAAAAGGGCATTCATCACGGTGAGCACGGTGCTGAGGGCCTGGTCCTGCACCACATACAGGAGCACGAGATTGACGATCGACAGAACGGAAAGGATACCGATGAAGATCTCGTATCCGGTGCTCTTCAGTTCACTGCGTTCCTTGGTCATGGAAGGATTCTGGCACGCAGGCAGCGGCGTAGCCGACACTTTTTTCTTCTGGAAGAGTTCCCCTACCCGCGCGAAATCTCAATCATGTCCTCGCGCGGCACAACCTTGATTCGCTCCCGCTCGATCCCGCTCGCGGAATCCGCCGCGGACCACTCCGCACCGAGGGCGAGCTCGTGCGCATCGAGCTTGATCCACCCTTCCCAGGTGGTGTACTCGATGCCCCGCTCCTGGAGCAGGTCGATGATGGCCTGCGGGTCGGGGTTCTGCGCCGGCGGCAGCGTCAGCCGGTCCTCCAGCAGGCAGCCGATGGTCTCGAGGGCGTCGCCCTTGGTGTGGCCGATCAGCCCGACCGGTCCGCGCTTGATCCAGCCCGTGGCGTAGATCCCGGGCACCGGGTTTCCCTCGGCGTCGAGCACGCGGCCGCCCTCATTGGGGACGATGCCGCGGCGGGCATCGTATGCCAGTTCGTCCAGCGGCGACCCGTGGTAGCCGATCGCCCTGTAGACGGCCTGGACAGGGTAGTCGATGAACTCCCCGGTGCCTTTGACGTTCCCCGTGCCGTCCAGCTGCATGCGTTCAAACTTGATGCCGGCGACTTTGCCGGGGTTCTCGGCGTCGTCATGGATCTCGACGGGGCTGTGCAGGAAGTGCAGGTGCAGCCGGCGCGAGGACGGCTCGTCGGCCTCGGCGTGCTCCTCGACCAGCCAGTTCGTCAGCGTGTTGACCATGGTCCGGGTCTGGTTGTTGCTGCGGATGGCCTCGTCCGAGGCCTCGTCGAACTCGAAATCCTCCGGGTACAGGACGATGTCCACGTCCTTGGCGTGGCTGAGTTCGCGCAGCTCCAGCGGCGTGAACTTCACCTGGGCCGGTCCGCGGCGGCCGAACACGTGGACGTCCGTGACCGGAGAGTCCTTCAGGGCGCGGTAGACGTTGTCGGGGATTTCCGTGACCAGGAGTTCATCTGCATGTTTGACCAGCATGCGGGCGACGTCCAAGGCCACGTTGCCGTTGCCGATCACCGCGATTTCCTTGGCCTCCAGGGGCCAGTCACGCGCCACGTCCGGGTGCCCGTCGTACCAGGAGACGAAATCGGCGCCGCCAAAGGACCCCTCGAGCCCGATCCCGGGGATGTCCAGCTCCGCGTCCTTGATGGCCCCGGTGGAGAAGATGACGGCGTCGTAGAAGGCCCGGAAGTCGTGCAGGGTCAGGTCGCGGCCGTACGTGACGTTGCCCAGGAAGCGGATGTCCCCGCGGTCCAGGACCTTGTGCAGTGCGTTGACGATCCCCTTGATCCGGGGATGGTCAGGAGCCACACCGTAGCGGATCAGGCCGTACGGCGCCGGGTAGGCCTCGAAGAGATCGATGCTGACCTCGACGTCGCCTTCTTTGACCTCGCTGGACTTCGTCAGGATGTCCGCAGCGTAGACGCCGGCCGGGCCCGCGCCGACAATCGCAACACGGAGGGGACGAGGGGATGTGGATTCGGCCGAGTTGGACACCGGGAGCCCTTCTGAGTCTTAGGACAGCGCCAATAGATGCAGCGCACAGGCACCCATTCTAATGTCGCCGGGCCGCGCGGGGCCCGGTTGGCAGGAATAGGGTCCGCGCAAGTGGTGTTATTGCTCTTGTGCCTAAACCCGAAGGATCCTACTCCCCAGCTCCGCCGGCCGCCTTGCGCGCCTCGCCCCCTGCAGCCCGGCCGCCGGCGGGGCCAGAAGCGCTGCGGCCCGCGGGACCGGCACCGGTAGACAAGGAAACGACGGCGGGGATCCTGTTCGGGATCGGCGCCTACGGGCTGTGGGGCCTGCTGCCCCTGTACTTCTTCGTGCTCCATCCGGCCGGGGCCGTGGAAATCGTCGCCAACCGGGTGGTGTTCTCCCTAGTCTTCTGCGTCCTGCTGATCACCGTCACCCGGTCCTGGCGGGTGCTGGCGGCAGCGTTCCGGAACCGCACGGTGATCGGCCCGCTGTCCATCGCCGCGGCCCTGATCGCGGTGAACTGGCTGACCTACACCTACGGCGTCACCACCGGCCAGGCGGTCGAGGCCTCCCTGGGCTACTTCATCAACCCGCTGGTCTCCGTGCTGTTGGGGGTCTTTGTCCTGAAGGAAAAGCTGCGTCCGCTGCAGTGGGCGGCCGTCGGCATTGGCTTCATTGCGGTAGGTGTCCTGACGGTCTCCTACGGCAAACTCCCCTGGATTGCCCTGACGCTGGCGTTGAGCTTCGGCCTCTACGGCTTCGTCAAGAAGCGCGTGGGACCGCGGGCGGACGCGCTCACAAGCCTGACCGTGGAGACGGTTGTGCTGGCGCCGCTGGCCGGGGCGACCATGATCGTGCTCGCGGTCAGCGGGGCGGCCACGCTGGCGTCCAATGGCGCCGGGCACTTCTGGCTGCTGGCGGCGTCGGGCGTCATCACCGCCGTGCCGCTGCTGTTCTTCGGGGCCTCCGCGCGGCGGCTGCCGATGACCACCATCGGACTGCTGCAGTACTTCGCACCCGTCCTGCAGTTCATCGTGGCGCTGGTGGTGTTCAAGGAAACCATGACGCCGGATCGCTGGATCGGCTTCGGCGTCGTCTGGCTGGCTTTGCTGGTGCTGACCCTGGACATGCTGTGGACCGCCCGGAGAAACTCCGTGACCCGGAAGCTGGCCCGCGCCGGGGTGCACTAGCGTCATTGCGCTAGTGTCATTATGAACGGACACGCCGTGGCGGAATTGAGGATATTGGTGTCAGAATCGGATCTTGGAACTCCGGACGGGCGGGATATCTCTTCCCTGGGCTTCGACAGCAACGGCATCCTGCGCCTCGAGTGGACCCGGGGCGTCGTCATTGATGCCCCCAACGCCCAGCTGGCCATGGACCGCGTCAACGAGATGTGCGGCGGCAGGCCCACACCACTGCTGATCGACATGGCCACCACGGAGTCGGTCAGCCGGGCCGCCCGGGCCGTGTTCGCCAAGCGCTGCGACGCCTCTGCAATCGCCCTGCTCGGATCGTCCGCCGTCGACCGGGTCCTCGCCAACTTCTTCCTGGGCGTCAATGCGGCACCGGTTCCGACACGCTTTTTCACCAAGGACGATGAGGCGGTCCGCTGGCTGGCCTTACAGGGCAATGACGAGGCCTGATGATGAGCGCCGCCTCGAGGAACTCGTGGACGGCATCGTTGTACTGTCCTCCGGCGACCTCTCCAACCGCCTGCAAGTCTCGCCGGCACGCGACGGCATTGACGCCGTCACGACCGGCATCAACCTGCTCGCCGACGAGCTCCAAAGCATGTATGAAGAGCTCGAAGTCCGTGTTGCCCAGCGGACTGCGCTGTTGGAAGCAGCCAAGGCGGAACTCCGCCGCGTGATCGACACCGACGAGCTGACCGGGCTGGCCAGCCGCTCACTCCTGCAAGAAAAAGTGGCCGAGGCTGTAGCCGCGGCGGGTGGGGGCCGGCAGCCCGCGCTCATCCTGCTGGACCTCGACTCGTTCCAGCTCATCAATGACAGCCTTGGCCATGCTGCCGGGGACGCGGTCCTGCGGGAGGCGGCCTTGCGGCTTGGCGCGGCCGGGGCCGGACACCTGATTGCCCGCCTCAGCGGCGATGAATTCGCCGTGCTCGTTGTGGACCAGGAACCGGATGCCGTGCTGGAGATCGCGGCCCGGCTCGGCGACTCGCTGAAGGACAGGATCGATGCCGGCGGCGTCGCGGTCGCCCTCACTGCGGGAACCGGTGTCCGGCTGGGCCAACCCGGGCTGCAAAGCGAGGAGCTCATCCGTGATGCCGACATCGCGATGCACGAGGCCAAGAAGCGCGGCCGGGACACCCTTCTGGTGTTTTCCGCGGCCATGCACGAGGCCGCCAAGCAGCGTGTCCATCTGGTGGCCGAGCTCAGGACGGCGCTGACCGCGGACGAACTCGAGCTCGAATACCAGCCCATCATGGACCTGCGCACGGGAAAGGTCGCCGGCGCCGAGGCCCTGATCCGCTGGCAGCACCCTGACTTGGGTCCGCTGGCGCCGGCCACGTTCCTCGATGCCGCCGACGAAGCCGGTCTCACCGGGGAAATCGGCCACTGGGTGCTCCGGAACGCCATCGCGCAAACGGGCCGGTGGAAGTCCGATCCCGGGATTCCGGCGGACTTCCGCACGCATATCAACCTTGCGCCGGCGGACCTGCACCACGTCGATCTCGCGCCCTTTGTCGAAGGCCTGCTGGACCAGCACGGCGTCGAACCGAGCCATGTCTCGATCGAAATCACCGAAACCGCGATCATGCGCGGCGGCCCTGAAGTCACGGCCACCATGCAGTCGCTCAATGATCTCGGCGTCCGGATCGAGATCGACGACTTCGGCACGGGCTATTCATCCATCAGCTACCTGCGTGCCCTGCCCGCAGCGCAGGCGAAGATCGACAAATCCCTGTTGGACGGCCTGAACACGGACCGGCAGCAGGAGGAGTTCGTCGCGGCCATCCTGCAGTTGATCCATTCGGCCGGACTAAGCGCCGTGGCCGAGGGAATCGAGGACCGCGAGCAAGCTGAGAGGTTGCGGCAACTCGACTGTGAATTCGGCCAGGGGTACTTTTTCAGCCGGCCGCTCCCCGTTGCCGGCATGACGGAACTTCTGGCGGGCAGGGACGCCGCATGAGCGCACCCGTCCGGACCGGAGACACGGCCCGGCTGGTGGCCAGGGTCGCCGCACTGTCGCTGCACCGGCCCCGGCACCCGGACCGGCGGTGGGATGACTTCTGGCGCGGGGTGTCGCAGGGATCCCTCACGGAACCGATTATCTGGGACGCCGCCGGTGCCGGGCACGAAGAGACCCGGAATCACCTGCAGACCATGGCTGATCTGATGGACACCAGCCTCCCCGTGATCGATCTCGGCTGCGGAAACGGGGCCATCTCCCGGCAGCTCGCCGACCTCTTCCCATCGGTGCTCGGAGTCGACGTCTCCCCCGGGGCCGTGGCCGCGGCGGGGTCCGCCCACGCGCGTATCCCTGGCCTCAGCTTCCGGAGCCTGGATGCCACGCGGCCGGCCGACGCGGCCGGGCTCGCACAGGAAATCGGCGACGCCAACGTCTTCGTCCGCGGCGTTTTCCACGTGCTCAGCCGGCGGCGGCAGGCGGGCCTCGCGGCCTCGGTCGAGGCGCTGCTCGGCGCGGGAGGACGGATCTATCTGGTGGAGACGAACGTCCCGGGCGGGGCGCTGAGCTACCTTCGACGCCTGGGCGCCACAGGCGACCGGATTCCGGGACCGCTCCGCCAAGCCATTTCCGCTCTGCCGAAACCCGGCCACTTCGGCGCCCGGCAACGCTCGCGCGTCTTCCCCGCCAGCCGCTGGACACTCGTTGCCGAGGGTTCCACCTTTCTGACAACCGTGCCGATGGAGCCCGGCGGACGGCCCGGCAGCATTCCGGCGTACTGGGCGGTCTTGGGCCGCAGGCCGCCGGGCGGGTTCGCCCGGCCCTAGACCTCCGGGAAGCTATCCACCCGCTGGTAGTCGCGCGGGATCACCACCATCGGCACGGGGAGAGCCCGGAGCACCTTGTTGGCGGTACTTCCGATGAACAGCTTGTACTTTTCCGCCAGGCGGGAGGACCCCACGATCATGACCTCGCCCTCGTCCCACTCCAGGCCCTCGATCGCTTCCTCGATCGTGCGGCCGTGGGCGACCTCGACACTGACATGATGGCCCTCGGGCAGACGGTGCGCGGCGGCGGTAAGAACGGTGTTGGCGTGGATGTGCGCAGCATTGACGTTCTCGCCGCTCTCGCCCTCGACGTCGAGCTCCACCAGGGAAACGAGCCGGAGTGGCACACCGCGGCGCTCCGCGGATTCGATCGCGACGTCGATGGCCGCCTCTGCTCCGACGCGCTGGCCCACGGCGAGGGTCAGTCGGCTAATGGCTTCGTTCCGGCGGTAGCCGCGCGGCGCCAGCGCCACCGGCACCGGGGCCGCGTGCAGGAGTGAGTTGGCCACGGTGCCCACGGTGTGACGCTTGAACAAGCCGTCGCTCGCAGCGCCGACCACGATCAGGCCCGCCCGGTACTCCTGTGCTGCGTCGATCAGGCCGGCCGCGAACGAGTCCGCCTGGCGGACGTGGAAGTGCGCCTCCAGGCCTTCCGGGACCAGCGCCAGGCCCTCGCGTTCCGCCGCCAGGACCCGCTGCTCGGCGGCGCTCCCCCGGTTTCCTTCCGGGTTCATGGTCACATGGGGCGTGTGCCGGTCCGCGACATAGACAAGGTCGAGATGAGCTCCCTGGGCCCGCGCCATGGCCGAAGCCAGTGCAACGGCGTCCGCGCCGCTTTCGGTGGGCGTATAGCCGACTACGTATCGCATGTGTGAACCCCTCTATGGGTCTGTGGCAGCAGCCAGTTGCGCCCGGGATACCGGGCGACGTCGGCCGGTCTGCGTTCCTGCAGTGGATAGGAACGACTCTAGTCCAGCTGGCGCAAGAAAGGGGATGGCTTATGGCCCTGAGCAGGGCAATCTTCCACGAAGAGCCGCGGACGAGGTGTCCGCGGCTCTTCGTATGTCCGGCAGGGCCGGTCTCCGGGACGGGGGCCCGGCGGTTGCTGGCTTAGGCGTTCGCCTTGATGGCCGCGGCCAGGACCTCCAGGCCGTCCAGCAGCAGTTCGTCGCTGATCACCAGCGGCGGCAGCAGGCGGATGACGTTGCCGTAGGTGCCGCAGGTGAGGATGATGACGCCCTCCTTGAGGCAGGTTGCCGCAACGGCCTTCGTCAGCTCGGGGTTCGGCTCCTTGGAACCGGCCTGGACGAGTTCGATGGCCAGCATGGCTCCGCGGCCGCGGACATCGCCAATCACGGAAAGCTCGGTTGCGAGCTCGCGGAGCTTGCCCAGCGCGATCTCCTCGATGTGGCGGGCACGGGCGTTGAGGCCGTACTGCTCCATCGAGCCGATTGACGCCAGCGCGGCGGCGCAGGCCACCGGGTTGCCGCCGTAGGTGCCGCCGAGGCCGCCCGGGTGGACGGCGTCGAGCAGGTCGGCGCGGCCGGTGATGGCGGAGAGCGGCATGCCGCCGGCGATGCCCTTGGCCATGGTGAGGATGTCCGGGACAACGCCTTCGTGGTTCACCGCGAACCATTCGCCGGTGCGGCAGAAGCCGGACTGGACCTCATCGGCGATGAAGACGATGCCCTTCTCCTTGGCCCAGGCGGCCAGCGCCGGCAGGAAGCCCTCGGCCGGGACGATGAAGCCGCCTTCGCCCTGGATGGGTTCGATGATGATCGCGGCAACCTGTTCGCCGCCGATCTGCTTCTCGATCATGGTGATGGCCCGCTTGGCGGCCTCGGCGCCGGTGATCTCCGGGTTTTCCTCGCGGAACGGGTAGCTCATCGGCATGCGGTAGACCTCGGGCGCGAAGGGGCCAAAGTTGGTCTTGTACGGCATGGCCTTGGCGGTCAGCGCCATGGTCAGGTTGGTCCGGCCGTGGTAGGCGTGGTCGAAGGCGACGACGGCGTCCCGGCCGGTGGCGAGGCGGGCCACCTTGACGGCGTTTTCGACGGCTTCGGCGCCGGAGTTGAAGAGCACGGTGCGCTTCTCGTGGTCGCCCGGCGTCAGCCGGTTCAGCTGCTCGGCGACGGCGACGTAGCCTTCGTAGGGCGTGACCATGAAGCAGGTGTGGGTGAAGTGCTCCACGGCTTCCTTGACGGCCCCGACGACGGCGGGATCGGAGGCACCGACGCTCGTCACGGCGATGCCGGAGCCGAGGTCGATGAAGGAGTTGCCGTCGACGTCGTGGATGATGCCGCCGTCGGCGTCGGCGACGAAGACCGGAACGCTGGACGCGACGCCGGCGGCGACGACCGCTTTGCGGCGCTCGGTCAGGGCAACGGACTTGGGGCCGGGGAAGTCAGCCTGGACGCGGCGTTTCTGCTCGAGCCGGTAGGTGATGTCGTGCGCGGTGGTGGTCATGGGAAGGCCTTTCTTTACTGAATGGGGCACGCCGGCAGGGTTCACTGGCCGAAGCGGAGCGAGGTTAGGGCGCCGGTTGGATCATGCGGTAGCGTCATGCGTCCAGCGCACTCATGACGTGCTTGATGCGGGTGTAGTCCTCGACGCCGTACATGGACAGGTCCTTGCCGTAGCCGGACTGCTTGAAGCCCCCGTGCGGCATTTCGGCGGTGAGCAGGATGTGGGTGTTGATCCAGACGGCGCCGAAATCCAGGTCCCGGCTCAGGCGCATCGCCGTGCCGTGGTTCGAGGTCCAGACGCTGGAAGCCAGGGCGTAGTCGACGTCGTTCGCCAGTTCCACGGCCTCGTCCTCGGTGCTGAACTTCTGCACCGTGATGACCGGGCCGAAGGTTTCCTTCTGGACAATGTCGTCGCTCTGCTTGGCGCCGGTGACGATGGTGGGTTCGAAGAAGAAGCCCTTCTCCCCCGCGCGGTGCCCGCCCGTCTCGATCTTGCAGTTCGCCGGCAGGTGCTCCACCACGGAGGTCACCGCGTCGAAGTGGTTGATGTTGTTCAACGGGCCGAAGTAGTTGTCTTCATCGTTCTGGGAACCGGTGTGGAGGGTCTTGGTGTGCTCGACCATCGCGGCGACGACGTCGTCGTGCACCGAATCCTGGACCAGCACACGGGTGATTGCCGTGCAGTCCTGACCGGCGTTGAAGAAGGCGAACTCGGCGATGGCCGCGGCGCTCTTCTTGATGTCGGCATCGGCGAACACAATGGCCGGGGCCTTGCCGCCGAGTTCGAGGTGGGCCCGCTTGAGTCCCTTCGCGGCGCCCGAGGCGACGGCAATACCGGCGCGGACCGAACCGGTGATGGAGACGAGGCCGGGGACCTTGTGCTCCACCATCATGGCGCCGGTCTCGCCGGTGCCGAGGACAACGTTCAGCACCCCGGCCGGGAAGATCTCACCGGCAAGCCGGGCCAGCACCAGGGTGGATTCGGGGGTGGTGTCGGAGGGCTTGAGGACAACGGTGTTGCCCGCGGCCAGGGCGGGGCCGATCTTCCAGACAGCCATGAGGAACGGGTAGTTCCACGGGGCCACCTGGGCCACGACGCCGATCGGTTCCCGCCGAACGTAGGAGGTGTGGCCCTCGAAGTACTCGCCGGCGGACTTGCCTTCGAGGACGCGGGCGGCACCGGCGAAGAAACGCAGCTGGTCGGCGCCGGCGGCCACTTCCTCGGCGGCGATCAGGGAGCGGACCTGGCCGGTGTTGCGGTGCTGGGCCTCGACGAGCTCGTCGCTGTTGGCCTCAACCGCGTCGGCGAGCTTGAGCAGCATCAGCTGGCGCTGCCCCGGCGTGGCGCGCTTCCAGGTCTTGAAGGCGTTCTTGGCGGCGGTCATCGCGGCGTCGACGTCGGCCTGCACCGAGATCGGCGACTGGGCCACGACTTCGCCGTTTGTCGGGTTCACGATGGGCAGCAACCCGGTGCCGGCGGGGGTGACGAACTCGCCGTTGATGAAGTTCTGCAAGGTTTGAACCACGGTGTACAACCTCTTTCCTACTGCCAATGACTGCCAACGACTGATGTGTGACTGGTCACGAGCCTATGCCAGGCGACCTAGCCAGGGAATAGGCACCTGCACACCGGGCGCGCAATACTTTAGTGCGCTTGACCAGCACGCGGTTATGCTGACTTTATGGCCATTTCACTCGCCGCCCTGCTGGGAGTTCCGTCCCTGAAACTCGCCAAGGCCGGCCTCGCCGAAACCACCTGGCACGAGGACATCCTTTGGGTAGCCGTCACCGAACAGGAGGATCCGCAGCGGTTCCTCAACGGCGGGGAGCTGATCCTGACGACCGGGATGCGGCTCAGGAGCGCGGCAGAGCAGCGCCGCTTCGTCCGCCAGGTCCAGCGGGCCGGCGCTGTGGGGATCGGTTTCGGCGTCGGCCTGACCCATGACGCAGTGCCGCAGGCCCTCATCGCAGAGGCCAACCGCTGGGGACTGCCGGTGGTGGAGGTGCCCTACGAGACGCCCTTCATCGCCATTGGAAAGCTGGTGGCCGACGCGCAGTCCGCGGACCATTTCGTCAAGCTGGAACGGCTCATCGCCGGGCACCAGATCCTGGCGCGCGCGCTGCTGACCGGCGGCGGCCTCGCCGAACTCCTGAAACACCTGGGCTCGATGCTGCGCACCGAGATTGTCCTGACCCAGTTCACGGCCCAGCTGTACGACAGCATTCCCGGCCATCCAGCGCCCACGGCCGAGGCCTGGGCGTCCTACCCGATCCCCACGGGGCGCCGTGATGCCTGCACGCTGTGGGTGAAGCAGCCCTTCGAGGACTCGGGCATTGTGGGCTACGCCCAGAACCTGATCAGCGTCGAGCTCAACAACATGGTCAAGCAGCGGCAGGCCCAGCGGGCGCTGGCCGGTCAGGTCCTCGACGACGTCATCCACGGAACGCTGGAGACGTCCGAAGCCACCCGCCGACTTGCCGGCGTCGGCATCAACAGCACCCGCAAGAACGTGGTCCTACTCGCCGAATCGGCCGCCCATCACAAGCAACTCGGGAGTTCCTCCCTGCCCCAGCCGCTTGAGGGGGCGGTCAGCGCCGTCGTCGGGAAGGACCTCGTGGTGGTCATGCCCGACGACGGCAGCGGCGCCAGCGCCCTCGCCCGCAGTCTCAGCGGCCACCTGGCCGAGGCTGGGATCCACGCCACGATCGGCATCGGCGGGGCGTATACCAAGCCGAACGGCCTGCGCTGGAGCTATTTCGAGGCCCGCGACGCGGCCACCCATGGCCTGCCGGTCAACGAACCCGAGCGGCTGAGCCTGACGTCGCTGCTGCTGGCCAGCGAAGACGTTCCGCTCTCGGACATGGCCAACGAATCGCTGAACCCCCTGCGGGCCTTCGACGCGACGCACGGCGCCGAACTGATGGCCACGCTCGGAAGCTACCTCAACAACAACGGCTCGGTGGCAGCCGTGGCCGAGGAACTGACCCTGCACCGCAACACCGTCCGCTACCGCTTGGCGCAAATTACGGAGCTCACCGGCTACGACCCGGCCCAGACAGCTGACCGGGTGCAGCTCTGGCTCGCATTGGCGGTGCAGCGCCTCGGCGCCCGACAGCCGCACTGACCGCCTCAGCCCTTCCCTCGCCGCCGCCCCGGCTACAACCGCGAGATTTTCGCCACTAAAGGCTGCAGCCCAGACATCAAACGTCTAACCTTTGAATATGGTAAGCATGGCCAGCAGCACGGCGGTTTCCGCCCTTTCCCAGACAGCCCCACCCGGCGCCGCGCGCCCGCGCGCCGTGTTCGCCGCCGGCGTCGTGGCGCTCGTGCTGATCGGCCTCAACCTCCGCGCCGGCATCACCGGCTCCGCCGCGCTCTTCCACGACCTGCAGGCAGTCCTGGGCTACGGCCCGCTGATCGCCGCCGTGCTCCCCTCGATCCCCACCCTGTGTTTCGCCGTGGCCGGCGCGGCCACGTCCTGGCTCACCCGGCAGCTGGGCCTGGAAAAAGCCATCCTGCTCTCCCTCGTAATGCTGGCCGCGGGCCTGCTGCTGCGGGGCGTTCCGTCCACTGGAATGTTGCTCGCGGGGACCGTGGCGGGGATGTCCGGGCTGGCCGTCTGCAACGTGGCGATGCCTGCCTTCATTCGGGTTCACTTCGCGGACCGCACGTCGCTGATGACCGCCCTCTACACGGTGACCATGACCACCGGCGCCACCGTCACGGCCATGCTTATCGTGCCGGTGGCGCAGGCCCTGGGCTCGCCCTCCGCAGGCGTAGGGTCTATTGGCATCCTCGCGCTGTCCGCCTGCCTCGGCTTCCTCCCGATCGTGGTGCACGCCCACCGCAATGCATCCGGCGGCAGGGCTGCCCGGGTGTCCCCGTGGCCCCTGCTGCGGACCCGGACCGGGGCGCTGATCACCCTCGGCTTCACGGTGCAGGCGCTCTTGGCCTATGCCGTCCTCAGCTGGTTCCCCTACATGCTGGTCACGATGGGACTCACCGCCTCCGGAAGCGGACTGATGTTTGGACTCATGCAGCTCGTGTCCGTCCCCGCCGGCATGGTGCTCGTGGCCATCGGCTCGCGTCCGCGGATGCTGCGGACCTCGTTTTACCTGGCCACCGTGACCATGGCGCTGGGCGTCCTGGCGATGCTGGTCCTGCCGGTGGACTGGGCGCCGCTGACGGCGGTGCTGCTGGGCTTCGGGCTCGGCATCTTTCCCCTGGTCATGGTGATGATCAGCCGCAGCGGCCGCACCACGGCCGAGACCACCGCGTTGTCCACCGTGGCCCAGTCCGCCGGGTACCTGCTGGCGACCCTCGGCCCGTTCGGCATGGGTCTGCTGCACAGCGCCACCAACTCCTGGACGCTGCCGCTGGCCCTCCTCCTGGCCGTGGCCGCGGGCCAGATCGCCGTGGGCCACCTGCTGACGGCGCGGCCCGCAGAAGGGAGCCGGCGATGACCCTCACCGCATCGCACCGGCCGCCGCTGGCGGAGGAGATCACCGCCAAGCTGCGGGCGCTGATCCACTCGGGTGACTGGGCGCTGCAGCAGCGCATTCCGGCTGAACCGGAGCTCATGGCCGCGTTCGGCGTCTCCCGCGGCACCCTGCGCGAAGCCGTCAAGGCGCTGGCCCACAGCGGCATGCTGGAGGTCCGCCGCGGGGACGGTACCTACGTGCGCGCCACCAGCGAGATCGCCGGGGCCACGCAGCGGATGTATGCGGACCATTCCCAGGAGCACATCCTCGAGGTCCGCGTCGGGCTGGACACCCAGGCCGCCCGGCTCGCTGCCCGTCACGCCACGGCCGACGACGTCGCCGCCATGCGCGGACTGCTCACCGAACGCCGCGCCGCGTGGCTGGCCGAAGACTACGCCGCCTGGGCCCAGGCCGACTGGGACTTCCACGTACGGGTGGCGCAGGCCTCCGCCAACCCCCTGCTGCACGAGCTCTATGTCAGCTTCGGCGCCGTCTTCCATAACGACCTGCTTCGGCAGCAGCGCCGGGCCGGCTTCAACGGACTGCCCCATGAGGGCCACGACGAACTCGTGGATGCCATTGCTGCCCGGGACGAGGCGGCCGCCGTCGGGAGCGTCACCAGGAACCTGAATTCCTGCGCCGAGTGGCTGCAGGAGTAGCTTCTCAGGGTTTTCCTAAGGTGGCGGGAAGATGCTCTCTCTCAGCCGTCCCCTTGCGCCCAGCAGCAGGGCCACGGCAGGTCAGAGGCCCCCGGGCAGGAACCTATGTTCCGGCCCGGGGGCCTTTGCCGTGTTCCGCGGGCAACGCGGTCCCGGCTGGCTCCTCAATAGGGTCTTAGTGCCGTAGACCCGGCCCTGGCCTGGGTCAATACTGACAGGTGCAGGACGCGAGTGTGCACGCGTTGGCCGGATGTGCCGTGCGCACGTAAATGCCGGACTCGCCGGACCTCGCAGTGCGGCTTCTGGATTCGCCCCAGCAAGGACTCGGCGAGGAGGTCGATGGTGGGCAAGAAGAAGAAGAAAAAGAAAAACACGGGCGACGCGGCAGGGCCCGACGGGCAGCCCGGAACAAAGATGAGCCGCAAGGAATACGAAGCCGAGATGGCCGAGCTGCAAGGCGAACTGGTCGCCCTGCAGGAGTGGGTCAAGTCCGCCGGGGCCAAGGTCTGCATCGTGTTCGAAGGACGGGACACCGCCGGCAAGGGCGGAACCATCAAGCGCATCGTGGAACGGGTGAGCCCCCGGGTGTTCCGGGTGGTAGCGCTCCCCACCCCGACCGAGCGGGAGAAATCCCAGATGTATCTCCAGCGCTACATGTCGCACTTTCCGGCGGCGGGCGAGGTGGTCATCTTCGACCGCAGCTGGTACAACCGCGCGGGAGTGGAGCGCGTGATGGGGTTCTGCACCCCGGAACAGACCCAGAAGTTCCTCGACCTGGTCCCGCAGGTTGAGAAGGCGATGGTTGACTCCGGCATCATCCTGCTGAAGTACTGGCTCGAGGTCAGCCCGGACGAGCAGACCCGGCGGCTGGAGAGCCGCATGGACGATCCGCGCAAGACCTGGAAGTTGTCGCCGATGGATCTGTTGTCCTACAGCCGGTGGTACGACTACTCCCGCGCGAGGGACGCCATGTTCGAGGCATCGGACACCGCATGGGCGCCCTGGTATGTCGTGGACAACAATGTCAAGAAGCGCGGGCGGCTCAACATCATCAGCCATCTGCTCAGCCAGGTACCCTACGAGCCGTTCCCAGGGCTCGACGTCGAACTGCCAAAGCGCCAGAAGGCCGGCAACTACAGCGAGCCGCCCCTTGTAGTACGGCGCATTCCGACCCCGTTCTGAGCTGCGCGCCCGCGAGCAGGAGGAAGCCATGAATGACAAGACCGGAGCAGCACCAGCAGGGGTGGCACCGGCCGAGGCGGACGCAACCTGGTATGCGCTCTCACCAAGGGACGTCGCAGGCCGGCTGGCCGTTGATCCGTCCCTCGGGCTGACCACGGCCGAGGCGCAGCAGAGGCTGCAGGAGCACGGCCCCAACGCGCTGGCCGCGGCCAAGCAGGAGCCGGTATGGGTACGGTTCTTCAAGCACTACCGCGACTACATGCAGATTGTCCTCGTCGGGGCCGCGCTGGTCAGCCTGCTGATCGGGGAATACGGGACCGCCATCGGGCTCGCGCTGCTGACGCTGTTTAACGCCTGGTTGGGCTATCACCAGGAAGGCAAGGCGGAAGCGGCCGCCGCCTCGCTGGGGGCGATGATGAAGTCGATGGCCAAGGTGCGCCGTGACGGTGACGTTGTGGAACTGGCCGCCGACCAGATTGTGCCCGGGGACATTGTGGTGGTCGACGCCGGCGACCGTGTCCCGGCCGATGGCCGGATCATCATCGCGGCGACCCTGCAGATCGAGGAGGGCGCCCTGACCGGCGAGAGCGTCGCCGTCGAGAAGGACACCGCCGCCATCGGGCGCCACGACGTCGGCATCGGCGACCGCCTGAACATGGCGTTCATGAACACCAACGTCACCCGGGGCCACGGGGAAATCCTGGTCACGACCACCGGCATGGGGTCCGAGGTCGGCCACATCGCCCACATGCTGTCCGGCCAGAAAGTGGAGAAGTCCCCGCTGACCAAACAGGTGGACCGGCTCACCATTTTCATCATCCTCGCGGCACTTTTCGCCTTCATCGCGATCGTCGTCATGGGCCTGGCACAGG
The DNA here is from genome assembly GCF_042883665.1 of Arthrobacter sp. NPDC058192. Taxonomy (NCBI): domain Bacteria; kingdom Bacillati; phylum Actinomycetota; class Actinomycetes; order Micrococcales; family Micrococcaceae; genus Arthrobacter; species Arthrobacter sp. NPDC058192. Next base: position 74,839 of record NZ_JBHVVJ010000005.1, read on the forward strand.
GCGAGTCCTTCGTGGTGCTTTTCGGGATCGGCGTGGCGCTGGCCGTCGGCTCGATCCCGGATGCGCTGCCCGCCGTCGTGACGACGATCCTGTCCGTCGGCTCGGTCAACATGGCCAGGAAGAACGCCATCATGAAGGTCCTGCCGGCCGTCGAGACACTCGGTTCCACGTCGGCGATCAACTCGGACAAGACCGGCACGCTGACCCTGAACCAGATGACGGTGCGCGAAATCACCACCGTGCAGCACCGTTACACCGTGGGCGGTGAGGGCTACAGCTTCGAGGGCCAGGTCCAGCGGACCACCGGCGACGCCGAGCGGGACCTGGACTACGTGATGTACTCCTGCGCGTTGTGCAACGACTCCGACATCCAGGACGGCGAGGTGGTCGGGGACCCGACGGAGGCCGCGCTCTACGTGCTCGCGCAGAAGGGCGGCGTGGACGTCAGGGAATTCCGCAGGAACAACCCTCGCGTGGCGTCGGTACCCTTCGACTCCGACTACAAATTCATGGCCACGTTCCACCTGATGCCGCGCGCCGACGGCAAGGCCGTGGTCCGCGCCTATGTGAAGGGGGCACCCGACGTCCTCCTCAGCAGGTCATCGTTTGCCCGGATGCCCGGCGGCAGGGCCGAGCCGCTCACCGAGGAGATGCGCGCGAAAGTGCTCGCGGAGAACAACCGGATCGCGGGTCAGGGCAGGCGCGTCCTGGCGCTGGCGCAGCGCGAGTTCGATCCCGCGACGTTCGATCCGACCGGGGACCTCATGGGCCTCATGCAGGATTTGGAGATTTCGGCACTGATCGGCGAGGTCGACCCGCCGCGGGCCGAGGCGGTGGCTGCCATCGCCAAGGCCAAGCACGCCGGAATCCGCGTCCGGATGATCACCGGCGACCACGCCGTCACCGCGGCGGCGATCGCCGACGAGCTGGGCATCCGGGGCCGCGCCGTGACCGGGGCCGAGTTCGCGGCGATGAGCGATGCCGAGGCCGAGAGCGAGGTGGACGGGATCGGTGTGATCGCCCGGGTGGCACCAGAGCACAAGGTCAGGCTGGTCGAGGTGCTCAAACGCAAGGGCAACGTCGTCGCCATGACCGGCGACGGCGTCAACGACGCCCCGGCGATCGCGGCGGCGGACATCGGGATCGCGATGGGCATCACCGGCACCGACGTTGCCAAGGGCGCGGCCAAGATGATCCTGGCCGACGACAACTTTGCCACCATCGTGGCGGCCGTTGAAGAGGGCCGGCTGGTATATGACAACCTGCAGAAGTTCATTCGGATCCAGGTCGCCAACCTGTTCATGTTCATCCTGGCGTTCATCGGGTCATCGGCGTTCGCGATCGCCGGCACGGCCCTGCTCAGCCCGGCCCAGGTGCTGTGGATCCACATGGCGATCGTCGCACCCATCGGTGCGGTGATGGGGCTGGACCTCGCGACGCCCGGCATCATGGACCGCAAGCCGCGACCCTTCAACCAGCCAATCATTGTCCGGTCAATGATGGTGCGCCTGTTCATCGTCGGGCTCTTAATGGCGGCCGCGACGCTGATCCTCGTGCAGATCGGCAAGACCACCTACGGTTCACTTGAGATCGGCCAGACCATGGCCGTCGTGGGGCTGGGCCTGATGAACATCTTCGTCGCGCTCAACCTCCGGTACCCCACGGAGAGTGCCTTCGGGCCCGCCACGGTGTCCAATCCGAAACTGCTCTGGGCGTTCGCGTGGGCCGTCCTCGGCTCGATGCTCATCAGCCAGATGCGGGTGCTGCAGGATCTGTTCGGCACCCAGCCGCTCACCGGGGAACAGTGGCTGATCTGCCTTGTGCCTGGCGTGGTGCTGCTGCTCCTCGGCGAGCTCTTCAAGATCGTCCTGCGGGCCAGGCAGCGGAGCGGCAGGACCAAAGTCGTGGCCCCTGCCCTTTCCGCATGAGCCACCGAAACCCCGGCCAACTGCTGCCAGCCGGGGTTTCGTTGTCTCGGGTTACTTGATCCCGGTGCTTTGTCCCGCTACTTGGTGCGGGCGGGACGAGTGCGGATCAAAGCCGTGACGCCGGCGGCGAGACCCAGCAGGCCGGCCACCAGCCCGATCCAGCCAGCCGCGGAGCCGGCATCACCGGAGTCGGGTGCTGTGGAGCTGCTGTCCGCGGCCGCCGGCGCCGTTCCTGCCGGGGCGGGCTCGGCGTCCTTGGCTGTGGTCACGAACGAGGGCGCCGGGTGTTCGGGTTCGGCCTGGCCGTCTACCGTTTTCTCGTCCCATTTCGCCACCGTCCCGTCGGTGTACGTCTGGGTCACGGGCAGGACCACGGTTGTGCCAGCATCGGGAAGGACGCCGACGGAGAGAGCGAACGCCTGGTACTCGTTCTGGCCGATCTGGTGGGCCTCGTCGGCCGTCCAGACGACAGAACTGGGCGCCTTGGTGACAGTGGCGCCAGCGACGGTGACGGGCTTGGGCAGGTCGCTTGTGGTGACTACGGCTTTCCAGCCCTCGACCGGCTTCACCGACACTGAGGTGAGCGGGGTGTCCGTGGGCAGGGTGACTTCGAGCTTGCTGGTCTTGGCCGTCGGGGATTCGTTGGGCACGTTGAAGGTCAGGTGGGTGTAGCCGCCGGCGGCGGTGTTGTCCGGGTCGACGTGGACGTGGGCCGAGGCGGCTGCGGCGCCGACGGCGAGCAGGCCGGCGGTCACTGTTGCGGCTGCGGCGGTCTTGAGGGTACGGCGGAGAGAGGTCTTCATGGCAGGGTGCCTTTCACAAAACGGGTCGGGAAACAGCCGGCGCATTGTCCGGCCGGGAAGCAGGCCGCCGCCCCACTCCCGGTCCGCAGCGTGAACGGCGGGATGGTCCTAGGCGGCGCGAAGGCACGCCGGAGGTCCCCGCCGGGCAGGAAGACGGCAGCCGGCACGTCCCAGCGGGATGGTTCTGAAGGCCATGAAGGGCCAGGTGACCGGGGCGGGCGCAATGGCGTCGGCCTCCGGAGTGCAGACCAGCGGCCGGAACCACGAGGCCAGGGCGGCCAGGGCGCGCTCCCCGCGGGCCAGCAGCAGGGCAGTGCCGAGGGTCGCCACCGCATGCGCGGCGAACATGGCGGCGTCCATGCCCGCCGGGGTGGCGGGCATGACGGCGTCGATCAGCTCCGGTGGCAGTGCGGCGGCCGCATGGCCGGGATGGCTGTGCGGCACAGTTTCGGCGACCGGCAGGGGGCGCGCGGCTGACAACGCCTCGAACGACCAGTGAAGCCAGGCCTGGCCCGCGCCGAGCAGCCCGGCCAGGACAGGAAAGGAGAGCCGGAACCGGGTCAGGAACGCCGTCGGAATCATGGCCACGGCGCACACCGCAGTCAGGATCACCGGATGCGGGAGCAGGCCCCCGCCAGCCAGGTGCCCGCCCGCGGCCAGCGCCACGATGACGGATCCGATGAGGCAGGTGCGGAAGAGCCGGAAGGAGGCACGCGTCATGGGGGCGGTCCTTTCCGGGTTCTTGGCTCAACGTTGGACTTCCCTTCACATCCTACCGATCGGCCCGGCACGTGCCATTCCCCCGGCCAGGCATAATGCGGCCCGGACGGCCGCGCCTGAGTAGACTCGGCACCATGGAATTTTCGGCGGCGGGGAACGAGCCCCCGGTTCTGCGGGAAACAGGCCAGGCAGCAGATAGTGGCGGAAAGCCTGCCGGGGAAGCAGCCGTCGACACCGCCGAGGCGGTGTCGAACAGCCCCGTGCTCGACGCCGTCGCCCGCGCCGGTTTCGCCGTCATGGCGCTGCTGCATGTGGTGATCGGGGCCATCGCCGTCGCCCTGGTCCTGGGCGCCCCGGGCCAGGCCGACCCCAGCGGTGCCATCGAACAGCTCGCCGCCAACCCTTGGGGCCCGGCGGTGATGTGGGCCGGGTTCGTCGGCTGCGCGGGACTCTCCCTCTGGCAGCTATGTGAAGCGACGCTGCGGGCGCGTCGGCTGCCCCGCGGCCAACGGGTCGGCAAGCTCATTTCCTCCGGCTTCCTCGCCATCGCGTACGGCAGCATCGGGCTCAGCTTTGCCGGGTTTGCGATCGGCCAGCCCGGCGATTCCGGCGACTCGACGCGTGACTTCAGCACCGCCGTCGTCCACAGCCCCTTCGGCGTGCCGTTCCTGATAGGCCTGGGCCTGACGATCATCGGCATCGGCATCTACTTCATCGTCAAGGGCTTCGGCAAGAAGTTCAAAGAAGAGCTGCACCATTTCGAGGGCACCAGGCGCGGACGGTTGGTCAGCGCGTTCGGCGTGTGGGGCCACACGGCCAAAGGAGCGGCACTGATCCTCACCGGACTGCTGTTTGTCATCGCCGCGGCCACCAATAACCCCGAGTCCTCCAGAGGTCTGGACGGGAGCCTCAAGGCCCTGCGGGACCATCCCTTCGGCCCGTACCTGCTCCTGGCGATCGGCGCGGGCTTCATCGCCTACGGGGTGTTCGCCCTGGTCAGGGCCCGCTTCGGGCGGATGTAGCCGGACGCCTCCCCCTGCTCAGGGGGACGCCGGGGCGCGGTTTCCTTGTTGGCTGCCACGCTCGGGGCTATCGTGGAGCTACCCCTCGGGCCGGGCTGGGCGCCTACCGGCGGCAGGTCTCGCAGAGGTACGTCATGAGTTACATCCCGGTCAGCAGACGCACTCTCAGACGGCACCGTGAATCCGAGCGGTCCACCCGCCGCCTTGTGGCCGCCTTGTCCGCCGCGGCCGCCCTAGCCTGGCTGTTGACCGTCATGTTGTCCTCCGCCGTCCATGTCGGCGCCCTCGTCCACACGATCGCCGTCGTACTGCACGTCCTGTCCTTGGTGCTGGCTTTTGGCGCCATCATCCTGGTGGACTGGCACGGCTTCCTGTGGCTCATCGGCCGGCGCGGGCTCGCCGAAATCATCCGCCTGGACGGTGCGGCCACACCGCTGATCTGGGGCGGCCTCGCCGGCATGCTGGCCACCGGCGTGTTCTTGAACCCGCACCTGACGAATCCCATGACAGACGTCAAGCTCGCCGCCGTACTGGTGCTCAGTTTGAATGGGATCATGCTCATCCCGCTCATGCGTCGGCTGGCCCGGCTGCCCACCAGCTCCTCGTTCAAGGACCTGACCGTCGGGCAGCGGACCCATCTGCTGCTGTGCCTGGTGATCTCGCAGGTCTGCTGGTGGACGGCGATTGTTGTCGGGTTCATCAACGCCGAGTTCTGAACTGCGAGCAGGCGGTGCCCTAGGCACCCAAGGGGACAACGTCCTCGCCCTGGTACAGCAGGGCCCGGATCTCTGATTCGGCCGAGTCAAGCCGTTTAGGGTCGATGGTCACGCCGGAGGCGTAGTGGTCCAGCACCCGGGGGTCCACGTAGCTCTTGCGGGCGATCGACGGCGTGTTGCCCAGAACCGCGGCGGCATCGACCATGGCCCGGCTCACCGCCCGTTTGCGCGCTGAGGTCTTCGTCTGGGGCCCGCTCGCCGCGAGGCTGACGGCGGCAGCCACCGTTCCCCGCAGGGTGCGGAAATCCTTGGCGGTGAAGTCCTCCCCCGTGCGTTCCTTGACGTACTCGTTGATTTCCGCGCTTGATACCGGATGCCAGCGGCCGCCGGTCTTGTAGGCCAGCAGCCGGGCGTTGCCGCCGCGGCGCTTGAGCTGGCGCACGACGGCGGCGAGGTCGGCGTCGTCGATCCGGGATTCCCAGGTCTTGCCGCTCTTGGCGGGGAAACTCAGCCGGAGCTCGTCCTTTCGCACGCGGACGTGCGCGCACAGCAGGGTGGCAAGGCCGTGGCTGCCGTTCTCGTTGGTGTACCGCTCGGACCCCACCCGGAGAGATCCGCTGTCCAGCATCCGGAAGGCGGCCGCCAGCACGCGTTCGCGGGTGAGCCCCTGGGAGCGCAGGTCCATGGTCACGAGGCGGCGGGCTGCGGGGAGGGTTTCGGCGAGTTGGAGGGAGCGGTCAAACTTGAGCCGATCTTTCTTCTCGCGCCAGCCGGGGTGGTAGATGTACTGCCGACGGCCCACGGCGTCGAGCCCTGTCGCCTGGATGTGCCCGTTGTCGTAGGGAGCGATCCACACGTCGGTCCAGGCCGGCGGAATGCCGATTTGTTCCAGCCGGTCCCGCACCGGGCCGGGTGGCAGCGTGGACCCGTCCAGGTCCTTGTAGCTAAAGCCGGTACCGGAGGGGACCCGGCGGTAACCGCGGCCGGATGCGTTGCTGTGACGGAGCCTCATGACAGTAAGCCTACTGACCACCGGCCGGTTTCCGCCCGCACACAGCAACGCGAGGTCACTTCGCGCCCATGATTGTTGTCGATTGGGCGCGAGGTGCCCCGCGTTGCTTGGTGTCTGGGGTTAGAGCTGGGCGGCGACTCCGCCGCGGGAAATGGCCACCATCTCCTCGCGCGGGACCACCTTGACGCGTTCGCGGGCTACCTCAACACCGTGGGAGGTGCCGGCTTCCGTCGCAGCCTCGCCCAGGCTACGCTCGTGCGCGTCGAGGGCCAGCCAGCCTTCCCAGCTGGTGAACTCCACGCCGCGGCTCTCCAGGAGTTCGACGACGGCCTCGGGCGCCGGTGCCGCGGCCAGCGGCAGGTTCTCGCGGTCCTCGAGCAGGTAGGTCACGGTTTCGAGGGCGTCGCCCTTGGTGTGGCCGATCAGGCCCACGGGTCCGCGCTTGATCCAGCCGGTCGCGTAGATCCCGGGGACGTGTGTGCCGGAGGCATCCAGGACGCGGCCGCCGTCGTTCTGCACGACGCCCTTGCTGTGGTCAAACTCGACGTCGGGCAGCGAGGAGCCGAAGTAGCCGATGGCGCGGTACACGGCCTGGACCGGGTAGTCGACAAACTCGCCGGTGCCACGGGCGTTGCCGGTGCCGTCCAGCTCGGTGCGCTCAAACTTTATCCCCGCGACGCGGCCGGGAGTCTCGGCGTCGTCGTACACCTCCACGGGGCTGTGCAGGAAGTGCAGGTGCAGCCGGCGGGATGCCGTGAGTTCGGAGAGGTCCTCGGGCTGTTCGGCGATCCAGTTGGTGAGCGTGCCCACCATGGTCTTGGTCTGGTTGTTGCTCTGGATCTGCCGGTCGGATTCGGCGTCGAACTCGAAGTCTTCAGGGTAGAGGATGATGTCGACGTCCTTGGAGTGCGAAAGTTCGCGCAGCTCCAGCGGGGTGAACTTGACCTGGGCCGGTCCGCGGCGGCCGAAGACGTGCACATCGGTGACGGGAGAGGACTTCAGCCCGGCGTAGACGTTGTCCGGGATTTCCGAGACCAGAAGGTCATCGGCGTGCTTGGAGAGCATGCGGGCCACGTCGAGGGCCACGTTGCCGTTGCCGATCACGGCGATTTCCTTGGCCTCCAGCGGCCATTCACGGGACACGTCGGGGTGGCCGTCGTACCAGGAGACGAAGTCGGCGCCGCCGTAGGAGCCCTCGAGTTCGATGCCCGGGATGTTCAGGTCCGCGTCCTTGATGGCGCCGGTGGCGAAGATGACGGCGTCGTAGTGGGTGCGCAGGTCCTCGATGGACAGGTCCGTGCCGTAGTCCACGTTGCCGAAGAACCGGATGTCGCCGCGGTCCAGGACCTTGTGCAGGGCGTTGACGATGCCCTTGATGCGGGGGTGGTCGGGGGCCACACCGTAGCGGATCAGGCCGTAGGGTGCCGGGTAGCGGTCAAAGAGGTCGATGCTGACGGTGAGTTCACCGCTCTTGACGGCCTCGCTCTTGGTCAGGATGTCCGCGGCGTAGACGCCGGCGGGGCCGGAGCCGACGACGGCGACGCGCAGCGGGCGGGCAGCGGTTCCTACGGTGGTGCTAATTGACACGGCTGTGTTCCTTTATTCTTCGGCATCCGCTGCTCCGTAGCTGCCCTTTTGATGCTTGATAAGGGCGGCTATGGAGCAATCGACGGGTTTTAGGCGGTCAGTACTCGGGGTTTGTTCGGGGCGGTGGTGCTGTAGTCCGCGGTCTTGAAGTGCGACGGCGCAAACGGGCTGACGCGGACCACGTCGCCGATCACGATCACGGCGGGGTTCGCGACGCCGACGGCCTCCGCCTGGTCCGCGATGGTCCCGAGCGTCCCGATGGTCACCCGCTGGTCGGGCAGGTATCCATTCTCTACGATGCCAACCGGCGTGCCCGCTGGCAAACCGGCCTGCGCCAGGGAAGCCGCGGAATCGCGGAGCTGGCCCACGCCCATGAGCAGGATCACGGTGTGGTCGGCGCGCGCCGGGACCTCGGAGAGCTCTTCGTGGCCGGTGACCACGCTGAAGCCCTTGGCCAGTCCGCGGTGGGTGACGGGGATGCCGGCCGCGGCCGGAACGGAGATCGCGGAGGTCACGCCGGGGACCACTTCAACGTCGACGCCGTTTTGCCGGCAGAACTCGGCTTCCTCGCCGCCGCGGCCCAGGACATACGGGTCGCCGCCCTTGAGCCGGACCACGCGGTGCCCCTGGCGGGCTTCGTCGACCAGGATGCGGTTGATCTCGGACTGCGGGACCGGGTGGTGGCCGGGGGTCTTGCCGACCTCGATGACACGGACGTCCGGGGCGAGTTCGTTCAGCAGTTCGCGCGGGCCGAGGCGGTCTGCGACCACGACGTCGGCCTGGCCCAGGAGCCGGCGGCCGCGGACGGTGATCAGCCCGGTGTCGCCTGGCCCGCCGCCGACAAGTGCCACGGTGCCGGTGGAAGCCCGGCGCCGGCGCAGCGGGAGGTCTCCGGCGTCCAGGGCGGTGGCGACGGCGTCGCGCAGGGCCATGGCGCGGCGCGGGTCTCCCCCGGCGTTGACGGCGATCTTGACGTCGTCGACGACGGCGACGGCGGGGGTCCAGGCGGCGGAGGCTTCGTGGTCGGAGGCGTTGACGCACCAGATGCGCTGCGCCTCGGCGTCGGCGGCGACCTGCGCGTCCACGGCGGGGTCGCCGGTGGCGGTCTGGACGAACCAGACGCCGCCGACGTCGGACGCACGGTACGGGCGGGGCTCCCAGCTGAGGAGCCCGGCGCCGGCGAGTTCGGCCATGGCGGGTGAGGCATCGGGCGCCACGACGGTGACGCGGGCGCCGGCGTCGAGCAGGCCCTTGGCGCGGCGCGCGGCCACCGGGCCGCCGCCGACCACCAGCACGGGACGGCCGAGGAGGCGCAGCGCCGTGGGGTAAATGTCCTGAATTGCCATGCATCGACGATAGGGCGCCGTCACATTACGGAACAACGGTACGGAAACACCAGTTCACGCAAGGTAATGCCGCGTCACATAATTGGGCGTCCCTGTGGGCCCCAGCGGCACGCGGGTGGCACACCGAGGACCCGGGCGACGGTCCGGGGGCACTTTGACGGCCGGATTAGCCAGTTCGGGCGGAAACCCCGGCGTGTCCGTGTCAATGTGCCCCCGCTCCGGACCCAGCGGAGCGACACTGCGGCTATTTCACCGCGATGAGTTCGATCAGTCTGATGTCCGGGTCCTTGGACAGCAGGGTGGGTCCGTGTTCACCGAGGGCCGCGGGGATGGCCCCGTTGAGGTGCGCCTGCCGGTCTTCCTCGGTGTCAAAAGTGTCGAAGATGCCGAAGGTGTAATCGTTGACCCTGAAGGCATACCAGGTCCGGGTCCCCGGTTCTTTCAGGACGACCTCACGGGCCCCGTTGAGGAAATCCCAGACCTCTTGCTCCTTCCCCAGTTTGGCTTCGACCAGTGCCAGCACTCCATATTTTGCCGCCACGGCTACCTCCTGAACAGTTTTGGGATGGGGCCGGACGCCGGCCTTGTCGTGAGTCTAGGCACGCGGTCTCGGCGGTACAAGGGTCCGCCGGCGGACAGCAGAAAGCCCGACGGCGAACATCGCCGTCGGGCATTCTTTTTGTTTGGTATTGCCGAGGTGCTTTACCGGGTGCTGCCGGCGAGGAGGCCCCGGCGGCGGAGCAGCCGCTTTTCGACCGGGGCGAAGACGAGCAGCTCGATCAGGATGCCCACGGCGAGGATCAGCAGGATGGCGCACATCACGATGGTCATGTCGGACAGGACCCGGCCCTGGTCCAGCAGGGAGCCGAGGCCGAAACCAATGGTCCCGCCCACGGCGATGATTTCCGCGGCCATGAGGGACCGCCAGGAGAAAGCCCACCCCTGCTTCAGGCCGCCGAGGTAGCCGGGCAGGGCGGCCGGCAGGACGATTTGCAGGGCCAGCTGGAACCGGGACGCGCCCAAGACCTTGCCGACGCTGCGGTACTGCGGCGGAATCTGGTCCACGCCGGAGATCAGTCCGTTGATGATCGACGGGATGGCACCCATGAACACCACGAAATACACGGTGGCATCGGTGATCCCGAACCACAGGATGGCCGCGGGCACCCACGCCACGGACGGCAGCACCTGCAGCCCGGAGATCAGCGGCCCGAAGGCACGCCGGAGCGGTGCCACCTGCGCCAGCAGGAGCCCCACCGGCGTCGCGACCACCACGCTGATGAGGAAGCCGACAACTCCGCGCTGCAGCGAGGTCCAGACGGCCTCCTGCAGCTTGCCCTCACCCCATAGGGTTCCGACCTGGCCGAGGACGTCCAGCGGTCCGGGCACCACGTCCCGGCGCTTGAAACCAAGAGATACGTAGAGCTGCCACGCCACCACCAGCACGGCCAGGGCCGCGACGGGTAAAAGGATCCGGCTCCAGTCAATGCCGGCCTTGCGCCCGGCGTCGGACTGCAGGGAATCGAGCCCGGACTCCAGTTCGCGCAAGTCGGCCGAGCCGGTGGAAGACCGGGTCAGGGCCGCGTGCACTTTGCGGGCCTCGGCCGGTGCTTCCACCACGGGGAGTTGGTTACTTGGCATGGCGGCGGATCTCCTCGCGTAGCCGGGCCGTGATGACCCCGGTCAGTTCACCGGCGAGGCTGGCGTCGGTGCGGTGCTCTTCGGTGACGTGCCATTCCTGTACCACCCGGCCGGGCCGGGAGGAGAGCAGCAGCACGCGCTGGCCAAGCCGGACGGCCTCACGGACGTTGTGCGTGACGAAGACGATGGTGCGGCCGGTTTCCTTCCAGATGCGTTCGAGCTCGTCGTGGAGCAGGTCGCGGGTAATCGCGTCCAGCGCCGCGAAGGGCTCGTCCATCAGGAGCAGCTGCCGGTCCTGGGCCAAGGAACGGGCCAGGGACACGCGCTGGCGCATCCCGCCGGAAAGCTCGTGCGGGCGTTTGTCGCCCGCCCCGCCCAGGTGCACCAGGTCCAGCAGCTCCCCCGCCCGGACCCGGCGCTCAGCCTTCCCGACGCCGCGCAGCTTCAGGGCCAGCTCGATGTTCTCCCGCGCGGTCAGCCAGGGAAACAGTGCGGCGTCCTGGAACATGAAGGCTGCGCCGTCGCTGGGCACCTCCAGGGCGCCCGACGTCGGTGCCTCCAGCCCCGCCATAATGTTGAGCAGAGTGGACTTGCCGCAGCCGGAGGCACCGAGGAGGGCAACGAACTCGCCCTGCCCGATGGTGGCGTTGACGTCGTCCAGCACCGGGGCGCCAGCGCCGAAGCGCTTGCCCAGGTTTTCCAGTACGACTGGCATGGTCAGGTCCTTACTGTTGTGGCGGAACTGTTGTGGCGGATGGCTGGTGGCCAGGAAACTAGTCCTTGCCAAGCCCTTCGGCGGAGACCTTCTTGCCTGCAGAACTCTCGCCCAGGACACTGTTGAGCGCCGTGAGGTCGAAGATGCCGTTGATGTCGGCCTGCTTGGTGGTGCCAGCGTCGACGCCGTCCTGAAGCAGCTTCTTGTACGTCCCGGCGAGCGGGTCGGTGGTGAAGACGATGTTCTTCAGGGACCGGTCGATGACGTCGGCCGGCAACGCCTTGCCGGCGGCTGCCTTGAGTGCGTCATTGAGGACCGTGGCCTTCTCGGCGGCGGGCGCCGCATTGAGCCAGTTGACAGATTCCACATGGCCCTTGAGCAGCGCCTGCACGGTGGCGGGGTGTTCGGCCGCGAACTTCTTGTTGACGATGAGGACGGTGGTGATGAATTCGCCCTTCTCCCACAGGTCCTTTTCGTCGACCAGAACCTTCGCGCCGGCCTGGAGCACCAGGCGGGAGGCCCAGGGCTCCGGCAGCCATGCGCCGTCGAGCTTGCCGTCCTGGAACAGTTTGAGGGTCTGGGCGTTCTCGGTCGGGTTGATCGCGACGTCGCCGCTGCCGTCGGTGGAGGTCTTGAAGCCCTGCTTGCCCAGCCAGGCCCGGAGCGCGACGTCCTGGGTGCCGCCGAGCTGCGGGGATGCGAGCGTCTTGCCCTTGAGGTCGGCGGCGGAGTTGATACCGGGCCTGACCACCAGCTGGGCACCGCCGGATGCTGCGCCAGCGATGATGCTGATGGATTGGCCGTTGCTCTTGACGTAGGAGTTGATGGCCGGGTTGGGTCCGATGTAGGTGGCGTCAATGGCGCCGGCGTTGAGGGCCTCGATCGCGGCCGGGCCTGCGTTGAAGGTCTGCGTGGTGAGCTTGGTTGCGCCGAGGTCCTTGGCGATGAGGCCCTTGCTGACGCCGACCAGGGCCGGGGCGTGGGTGATGTTGCCGAAGTAGCCGAGCTTGAGTTCGGTGGCCGGGCTGGTGTTCGCGGCGGCCACTGCCGGGGCGGCCTCCGGACCGCGGGACAGCGTCGAGGCCACGGCCGCGCCGGCGCCGATCAGGAGCACCAGCCCCGCGATCAGGGCGATTTCAAGGGTGCGCTTGCGCTTGGGCTTGGTGTTCTGGCCGGCGACGATCCGCGTGGTGCCGGCCCGCGGTTCCGGCTGCGAACCGGGCGCGGGGTTTTCGGGGGTGCGTGACATGGGAGAAGTCCTGTTCTGGGGATGTGTTCGGAAGGGCCGGGCGGATGCGTCAACGCCGGCGACATCGCCCCGGGAGATACCTGAGGGGGCGGCTTAAGAACCGTTCCGATGAAGTCATGAATTCACCATAGGGAGTGTCACGAACGCGGTTCAATGGTCCGGAAACCCGGGGTCACGGGGGTTCACGCAGCGTCATATTCGGCTGCAAAAGACGGCAGCCTGCCTCCCGGCCCCGCACTTCGCGTCGGGCCGGGAAACAGGCTGCGTCTGGGCGCCCGTGAGCCTAGATCGAGTAGCGCTCGTCCTCATGGTCGCCGGGGTGGTCCTTGACCAGGCCGGCGGCGAGGGTGTTGCCGTCCAGCGGGTCGATCACGAGGAACGCCCCGGTGCGGCGGTGGTGCAGGTAGTTCTCCAGCGGCAGCGCGGCGGCGAGCCGCAGCTGCGCGTGCCCGATGTCGTTCAACTCCAGGGACGTAGTCGGCTCCAGGCCAAAGCTGGCGAGGTCCAACTTGCCCGTCACATTCCGGACCAGGGCCTGGACCGTGCGGGTGCCGTGCTTGACCAGCACCTTGGCGCCCTCCCGGAGCGGCTTCGGGGACAGCCAGCAGAGGGCGGCGTAGAGGTCGGCGGAGGCCTCGCGGACGGTGCCCACGGCCGCGATGGTGTCACCGCGGGCGACGTCGAACTCATCTGCCAGGCGCAGCGCCACGGACTGCGGGGCGGCGGCCTCGGCGAGCTCGCGGCCGGCGAAGTCGATCCCGGTGACGGTGGTGGTGCGCGGGGACTGGCCCGGTGTCAGGATGCTGACCTGGTCACCGAGTTTCACGGAGCCTTCGGTGATCTGGCCGGCGTAGGCGCGGTAGTCCCGGTACGCCTCGGGATCGAGGCCGCCGTCGATGGCGTCGGGAGCCAGGGCGCCCTGCGGCCGGATGACCAGCTGGACCGGGAAGCGGAAGCTTTCCAGATGGCTTTCGAGTTCGTCGGCGGCCGGCAGGGTCTCGAGGACTTCCAGCAGCGCCGGGCCCTCGTACCACGGGGTCCGCTCCGAGCGGTCCACGACGTTGTCGCCGTCGAGCGCGGAAACGGGGATGACGAAAAGATCGGCCACCCCGCCTGTATTTGATTCTTCACGGCCCAGTCCGAGTTCGCGGCCGACCTGATGGACGTCCGCCTCGATCCGGCGGAACACGTCCTCGCTGAAGTCCACGAGGTCGATCTTGTTCACGGCCACGATCACGTGGGCCACGCGCAGCAGCTGCAGCACGGACAGGTGCCGGCGGGTCTGCTCCAGGACACCCTTGCGGGCGTCGATGAGCACGACGACGGCGTCCGCGGTGGACGCGCCGGTCACCGTGTTCTTGGTGTACTGCACGTGGCCGGGGCAGTCCGCGAGGATGAAGCTGCGGCGGTCCGTGGCGAAGTAGCGGTACGCGACGTCGATGGTGATGCCCTGCTCGCGCTCGGCACGCAGGCCGTCGGTCAGCAGGGCGAGGTCAATCGCCCTTGTCCCGGTGGCTCCTTCGCCGCCGAAGCCGCGGTCCGCAGAGGTGCGGGCGACGGCGTCGAGCTGGTCGGCGAGGATCGCCTTCGAGTCGTGCAGGAGCCGGCCCACCAGGGTGGACTTGCCGTCATCGACGGAGCCGGCGGTGGCGAAACGGAACAGGGAAGCGGACGCCAGCGGGGCCTCGTCCAGGAGCGCCGCGGCGCGGGCGGTGTCAATGTCGGTAGTCATCAGAAATAGCCGTCCTTCTTGCGGTCTTCCATGGCGGCCTCGGAGATCCGGTCATCGGCCCGGGTGGCGCCACGTTCGGTGATGGTGGAGGCGGCAACTTCAACGACGACGTCGCGCACGGTGGCGGCGGCCGATTCCACGGCGCCGGTGCAGGACATGTCCCCCACGGTCCGGTAGCGGACCGTCTTGGTGAGGACTTCCTCGTGCTCGCGCGGCTGGGAGACCTCGCCGACCGCGCGCCACATGCCGTCGCGGGCGAAGACTTCGCGGTCGTGGGCGTAATACAGGCCCGGCAGCTCAATGTTTTCACGCTCGATGTAGCGCCAGACGTCCAGCTCGGTCCAGTTGCTGATCGGGAACGCGCGGACGTGCTGGCCCACGGTGTGCCGGCCGTTGTACAGGTTCCACAGCTCCGGGCGCTGGTTGCGGGGGTCCCACTGGCCGAACTCGTCCCGCAGGCTCAGGATCCGCTCCTTGGCCCGCGCCTTGTCCTCGTCGCGGCGGCCGCCGCCGAAGACGGCGTCGAACTTGTTGCGCTGGATCGCGTCCAGCAGCGGGACAGTCTGCAGCGGGTTGCGGGTGCCGTCGGCACGCTCGGCCAGCTCACCGGAATCGATGAACTCCTGGACGGAGCCTACGACGAGCTTGAGGCCCAGCCGCTCCACGGTGCGGTCACGGAAGTCGATGACTTCGGGGAAGTTGTGGCCGGTGTCGACGTGCAGCACCGGGAAGGGCACCTTGCCCGGCCAGAAGGCCTTGGTGGCCAGGTGGAGCATGACCACGGAGTCCTTGCCGCCGGAAAACAGCAGCGCGGGCTTCTCGAACTCGGCAACGACCTCGCGGATGATGTGGATGGCCTCGGACTCGAGGGTGTCCAAAGACGACAGCCGGGCGGTGGAGGTTGGCGTCTCAGCCGCGTCAGTTTCCAGCACAGACAGCTCCAGGTCCTCGGTGGTGATTTGAGTGCTCATACGTGTAGTCCGCATTCTGTCTTGTCGGTTCCTGCCCAGCGGCCGGCGCGGGGATCGTCGCCGGGCGCCACCTTGCGGGTGCAGGGCTGGCAGCCAATGGACGGGTAGCCCTGTGCCAGCAACGGGTTGACGGGAAGGAGGTTGTCATCGGAGTACTGCACCAGCTGGTCGAAGCTCCAGGCCGCCACGGGGTTCACCTTGACCAGGCCGTTGGCCTCGTCCCAGATGATCAGCGGGGTGTTGGTGCGGGTAGGCGCCTCGTCGCGGCGGACTCCGGTGAACCAGAGCTCGTAGCCGGCGAGGGTGCGGCGCAGGGGCGCCACCTTGCGCAGGGCGCAGCACTGGGCGGCGTCGCGGGCGAAGAGGTCCTTGCCCAGGAGCCGGTCCTGCTGCTCCACCGTGTTCTCCGGCAGCACGTCCACGACGTTGACGCGCAGGTTCGCCGCGACCTCGTCGCGGGTCGCGTAGGTTTCCGGGAAGTGGTAGCCGGTCTCCAGGAAGAGAACGTCGACGCCGGGAAGCTGGTCCGCGACGAGCGCCGGCAGGACGGCGTCGGCCATGGAGCAGGCGACGGCGACGGCGGGCAGCTCGAAGTTGCGGGCCACCCAGGCGATCACATCGCGGGCCGGGGCATCCCAGCCGAGCTCGGCGGCGCCGGACTCGGCCAGCGCCTTGAGCTCGTCGTGTGAGCGGAGGGCGGGGCCGGTGGCAGGCGATGCCTGAACCCCGCTCACTGCAGTGCCTCCTCGTCGGCTGCGTGGGCCCATTCGGCGAAGGTCTGGCCCTCGACCCGGTCCGCCACGAACCTCCGCACCACGCGTTCGACGTAGTCCGGAAGGTCCGCGACGTACACCTTCAGGCCGCGGACTGTGCGTCCCAGGCCGGCCTCTTCACGGTCCGAGGACGCGAGCCCGCCGCCGAGGTGGACCTGGAAGCCGGGCGTCGGGTCGCCGTCGGGCGTCGGAAGCATCATGCCCTTGAGGCCGATGTCGGCCGTCTGGATCCGCGCGCAGGAGTTGGGGCAGCCGTTGATGTGCAGGGACAGCGCCTGCGGCAGCTGCTTGCTCTCGGCGAGGTCGGCGAGACGGCGCTCCAGCTCGGCAACCGCGGTGGCCGCGGTGACCTTGGTTTCGACGATCGCGAGCTTGCAGAACTCGATGCCGGTGCAGGCGATGGTGCCGCGCCGGAACACGGAGGGACGGGCGGACAGGCCCAGGGCATCGAGCTCGGCCACGAGCGGTTCAACCTCGTCCTTGGCCACGTCGAGGACCACGATCTTCTGGTGCGGGGTGGTGCGCAGGCGCCGGGAGCCGCGGGCCTCAAGGGTGTCGGCGAGCTTGACGAGCTGGCTGCCGGAGAGGCGGCCGGCCAGCGGGGTGGCGCCGATGAAGAACTTGCCGTCCTTCTGCTCGTGCACGCCGACGTGGTCGCCGGGCGTGGACGGCTTGGGCGCCGCCGGGCCGTCGGAAAGCTTGAAGCCGAGGTATTCGTCCTCCAGGATCTGGCGGAACTTCTCCGGCCCCCAGTCGGCCAACAGGAACTTCAGGCGCGCCTTGGTGCGCATGCGGCGGTAGCCGTAGTCGCGGAAGATGCTGGTCACGCCGAGCCAGACCTCCGCGGCCTCCTCGGGCTTGACGAACGCGCCGAGCCGCTTGGCCAGCATGGGATTGGTGGAGAGCGCCCCGCCGACCCAGAGGTCGTAGCCGGCGCCGAGTTCGGGGTGGACCATGCCTACCAGGCCGAAGTCGTTGATTTCGTGGACCACGTCCTGGCTGGGGTGCCCGGTGATGGCGGTCTTGTATTTCCGGGGCAGGTTGGCCAGCTCCGGGTCGCCGATGAAGCGTTCCGAGAGTTCCTGGATCAGCGGCGTGGGGTCGATGATCTCGTCCTTGGCGATGCCTGCCACCGGGGAGCCGAGGATCACGCGCGGGACGTCGCCGCAGGCCTCGGTGGTGGACAGTCCCACGGCCTCCAGCCGGCGCCAGATTTCCGGCACGTCCTCGACCCGGATCCAGTGCAGCTGGATGTTCTGGCGGTCGGTGAGGTCGGCGGACTCGCGGGCGAAGTCCACGGAGATCTGGCCGATGACGCGCAGCTGCTCGGTGGTGAGGGCGCCGCCGTCGATCCGGACGCGGAGCATGAAGTACTTGTCTTCGAGTTCGTGCGGCTCCAGCGTGGCGGTCTTGCCGCCGTCGATCCCGGGTTTGCGCTGGGTGTACAGGCCCCACCAGCGGAAGCGGCCGTGCAGGTCCGTGCCGTCGATGGAGTCGAAGCCGTGCTTGGCGTAGACGGACTCGATACGCTCACGGACATTGAGGCCGTTGTCTTCCTGTTTCCAGGTCTCGTTGGCGTTCAGCGGCTCAGTGCCGTCCACTTTCCACTGCCCGTGCGGCTTTGCGGCGGGACGTGAGGTGGGGCGCTTGGTACGGCCGGGTGCAGCCTGGTCCGTGGACGCTCCGGCTAGAGCTGTATCAGTCATGCATCGACTGTAGGGCGGCCCGT
The DNA here is from genome assembly GCF_042883665.1 of Arthrobacter sp. NPDC058192. Taxonomy (NCBI): domain Bacteria; kingdom Bacillati; phylum Actinomycetota; class Actinomycetes; order Micrococcales; family Micrococcaceae; genus Arthrobacter; species Arthrobacter sp. NPDC058192. Next base: position 92,783 of record NZ_JBHVVJ010000005.1, read on the forward strand.
AATGCCGTCACAAAGGGTCAGAAACGGGAGGTCACCTAGGGAAATATTTCGTCACGAACCGCCGTAAAGCCTTGAACAAGCCCGGCCGCTGTGCATCCGCCGGTGCATCCGCCGGGCTCGCTACGCGCCGGGTCGGGAGGCCGCCGCGAGGGCAGCGTCATAGCGTTCCAGCGCGATCTCGGCGAGCACAGGGGACGGCAGCAAGGGCTCGGTCACGAGGTCCGCGCCTGCCTTGCCGAGCTGGTCGTGGAAGAAGCCGTGGGCCAGCAGGTAGGAGGCGATGACCACGCGGCCGCCTAGGTCCACCGCACCGGCGGACTCCCCGGCGCCGGCCCCGCCAGCGGCCTCTTCGCGGAGCATGGCGACGGCCTCCGGGACCGAGGGTTTGGCGGAAGCGCCGTAGGCGGCCACGATCCGGTTGGACCGCAGCGCCCGCAGCTGGTCGGCGAGTTCCTCGACGTTCCGCGACGCATTGGGGTCGGAGGAGCCGGCGGCGGCGAGGATGACGGCGTCGTTGTCTGTCACACCGGCCTCGCGCAGGCGCTGATCCAGCAGGGCGGCGAGCCGGGGGTCCGGACCCAGCGGCGCCGCGGCCCGGGTGCCCGGCCGGCTCTTCACGGCCCGGGCAATGTCCACCTTGACGTGGTACCCGACGCTCAGCAGCAACGGAACCACCACGGCGGCCTCCCCCGCCGGAAGCCCTGCCACGACGGCCGGCAGGTCCGGTTCCTGCACGTCGACGTAGGCCTCGCCGACGTGCAGCCCCGGCCGGAGGGCGGCGATTCCGTCCCGCAGGGCATTGACCTCCGCGGCTCCCTGGGGGCTGGACGTGCCGTGGGCGCAGGCGATCAGGATGGGGCTATTCATAGCGGCTAGCGTAACCTTGGAGCCGCCCTATCCGCCCTCTTGCTATCGACCGGGACGCTTCATGACCTTCTCCTTCAGCTTTGTCCTGGTCTGGCTCGAACTCGCCGGAGTCTTCTTCTTCGCGGTCTCCGGATCGCTGCTCGCGGCGCGGAAACAGTTCGACCTGATCGGCTCGCTGCTCCTGGCCTCGGTGGTAAGCCTGGGCGGCGGCGTCATCCGCGACATCATCCTGAACACCGGGCCGCCCGCCGCCTTCACCAACCCGGCTTACCTGGCCCCTCCCGTCCTTGCCGTGGTGCTGGTGTACTTCCTCTTCTCCAGCGTCCAGCGCTTCACCTCGCTCCTGGTCCTCTTCGACGCCGGCGGCCTGGCCCTGTTCTGCATCACTGGAACCCTGAAGGCCCTGTCGGCGGGGATGAATCCTGTGTCTGCCGTGCTGCTGGGTGTCACGACGGCGGTGGGCGGCGGCCTGCTCCGGGACATCACGGCCAACGAGGTGCCGCAGCTTTTCGACCCGCGGGATCTGTACGCCGTTCCGGCGTTCGCCGGGGCCACTGCGACCGTGGTCCTGTCCCTGACGGGCGCCTTCACCGGGGTCACGGCCTGCGCCGTCGCCGCCGTCGTGTTCGCCTTCCGGATCACGGCCTGGCGGTTCCGCTGGCACCTTCCGCTGGCAGTGCGCGGCTGGCACCGGCTGGGCTTGGATACGGCGGAAAACGGCAGCTGAAGTTTGGCTAGGATAAGACCATGACTGACATGTTCCTCGAGAAATTCCGCGCGCTTGTCCCGAAGTATCTCGAAGACGAATGGCAGGAAGAGGATGGCCTCGCAGCCGATGAACTCGACACCGCTCTGGCCGAGCACCAGTTCCAGATCCCGCTGGTCCTGCGCGAGTTCTACCTCGCGATCGGCGGCTGCGAGGACCTCATGGAGGCCTACCACTACTTCTGGGACCCCGAAGAGCTGGAAGTTGATGACGAGGGCTTCCTGATGTTCCTCGAGGACGAGGAAGAACAGTTCACCTGGGGATTCCGCGTGGGCGATCTCAGCGTCCCGGATCCGATCGTGTACCGCCGCAACAACGCCCGCGCCCAGTGGAAGAGCGAGGAAGGGACCTTTTCCGAATTCGTCTTCGACATGTTCGAGTGGGCCTTCAACGACGAGGACGAAGACTAGGGCAGCTGCCGGTTGGGCCCCGGGGCCACAAACACTGTGTGACCTCCAAGCCGCCAGTACCTTGGGAAATCGGCGGTGCGGGGGCACTTTGGCGCCGGACACGCCGCCACACAGCCGGGAAACCCCCACTGAGGCCTCAAAGTAGCCCCCGACGGCGGCCCGCCCCCCGGTCGTCACTGCTGGAAGTCGCACGGGGCGCCGACGACGGCCACGACGGCTCTTCACGGGTGGAAGCCACCCCCACGCCACAGCTCCAAGACCGCCAAGACCTGCGCAAGCATCCGTTCGGGGTGGTGGACGACGAGGTCGTAGCCGAATCTGAGAACCAGGTATCCTGCGACGACGCTTGCGTTGTTCCGCCCCCGGTCTTTCTTCACCTGCTGCGGCGCCAGATGCGATTCGCCGTCTGTCTCCACCACGAGGAAGTCCTCAATGAGGAAGTCCACCTCGCCGACTCCGGGGATCTCCACATGTCGCCGGACATGCAGCCCGGCCCGGCAAAAGGCGGTGTTTGCCAGAACTTCCAGCAGCGAATCCGCCCGGGGAATGACCAGGTCCAGCACCGCTCTGGCCCGGCCGTTTCGGTTGCCATCGAGTTTGCCGCGCAGGAAATCCAGACTGATGTCTCCACGCCCTACGGCACATTGAACCATGACCAGGGATTCCAACTCGGGAAGACAGTGGAGTGCGTGAATCAGGACATCGGCGAGGCCGGCCACAGGCAACCACGGGTGCCGAGGATGCCGGCAACGGCCATGCGCTATGGAGCCGGGCGGCGGCGTCCGATGGCCAACAGATAGATGCAGGCTTTGCGCCGGCATCAGCGTCCACAACGCGTAGTCCGGAGCGGCCGACAGACAAGTCAGCAGACCCGTCACCTCGCACGCGGCCCGGTACGCGCTGGGATCCAGCGGCAGTCCGTATTGACCGCGGCGGATCCGCACAATGGTGCCGTCCGCCACGGCTGCGGATATCCGGTGGCGGCTCAGTCCAGCGAGTCTAAGGTCAGCAGCGGTGGCTGTTCCTCCCCGCGAGGCAAGATAACTGGCAATGTTCATTCCGCCAATTTGCTCTGCCGCGGGGCAGCCCGGCCCACCACGGATGGGCTATGTGGAGAACTACGGACCGGACAACCTCGACACAACCAGGGCACTTTGACGCGGACACGCCGGTTGACCAGCCGGGTCAGAGCCCGCAGGGACCCAAAGTTGCCCCCGGCGGCCGCGGCCAGGCCGACCGAGGCGCGCTCTTACACTGACACGACGGCGGACCGGCCGAGTAGGGTCCCACAGGGGTTACAGGGCTTCCAGAGGGCGCCGCTCCGGTTCAGAAAACCCCGTGACAACCAATTTACAAAAAGTGCTGGACAACATGACAAATCTGTCATAGTCTCTTTCTTGGGTTCACCAAATGCCTCCGGTGGATCTGATGCGAACGGAGAAATGGCCCCGGTTCGGCACAACGGAAGACTCGAACGTTGTGAGGAACCGGGGCCATTCCGTTTAAGCCGGGGGGCCAGCAGGCGGGTGGGCCGGCACCGGAAACCGGCGGGATGCCGTAAACCAGCGGCGGCGGAAGCCTAGCTGCTGCGGTCCACCACGGCGTGCGCGAAGCTGGTCAGCGAGGCCTTCACGACGCCTTCGGGCAGCGGCGCCAAGGCGGCAATGGCCTCGTCGGCCCAGGTGCGTGCCACCACCCATGACTGGGCGGTGACGGGGTGTTCCCGCAGCCCGGCCACGGCGGCCGCCAGCGCCTCGTCCGAGCTGAGGTCGCCGTCGACCAGCGTCAGGAGTTCCACGGCGGACTGGTCACCGTCGCGGGCGGCCTTGCGCAGCAGCAGCACGGGCAGTGTGGGGACGCCTTCGCGCAGGTCGGTACCCGGGGACTTGCCGGACTTGACCTTGATCCCGGTGACGTCGATGACGTCGTCGGCGAGCTGGAAGGCAACACCCACCTTTTCGCCGTACTCCACCAGCAGGGCCTCGTAGGCCTCGTCGGCGCCGGAGAAGATGGCGCCAAGCTGCCCGGAGGCCGCCACGAGCGAGCCCGTCTTGTCCGCGATGACGGAGAGGTAGTGCGCCAGCGGGTCCTCGTCCGGCCGCGGCCCCACCGTCTCGTGGAGCTGGCCGAGGCAGAGCCGTTCGAAGGTCCGCGCCTGGATGCCCAGGGCACGGGAGCCGAGCTCCGAGACCAGGATTGAAGCGCGCGCAAAGATGAGGTCGCCGGTCAGGACGGCGACGGAGTTGCCCCACACTTCGTGGGCCGTGGGCGCGCCGCGGCGGAACGGCGCGGAGTCCATGACGTCGTCGTGGTAGAGCGTGGCGAGGTGCGTGAGTTCCACGACGACGGCGGCCTGCACCACGGCGGGCAGGGATGCGTCGCCGAGGTGGGCGCACAGCAGGGTCAGCAGCGGGCGGATCCGCTTGCCGCCGGCTTCCACGAGGTGACGCGACGTTGCGTCGGCCAGCGGATCGGAGTTGGCAATGGCTTCGCGCAGCTTCTTTTCGACCCGGGCCAGGTTGGTGGTGATCGCGGGGCCGAGATCGGGGTCCCCCGCAATGGCTGTGAAGCCTGTCGGCAACTGGAGTCCGGTGGCGATCGCCGTGGTGTTAAGGTCGGGTTCAGAGCTCGGCAGGCCGTGTCCGGCGTGCTCCCAGCTTTGGTCTGCAGAGTTGGTCACGGGTTAACCCTAACTTTAGTCGCGGAAACCGCGGAGTTGGTGCCGGTGTGCGAAGCGCTGCCCGCGGCGGGGTTGGTCTGGTTGGAGGTGGCGGGGACCAGGGATTCCAGGACGCGGATGACTCTGTCCTCAAAGCCGTTGGCGGCCGGATCGGTGAGGTTGGCCAGCATCCGGACCACGAACCGCATGAGCACGGGGATGGGCATGCCCGTGCGCAATGCCAGTTTCATCACGGCGGGTTTGCCGATCAGGGCGGCGAATGCCCGGCCGAGCGTGAAGTGGGAGCCCCATTGCTGCTGCACGTAGCCGGCATACCGCGCGAGGTGCGCGTCGGCGGCCCTGGCGGCCGCCGTCCCGGAACCCCAGCCTGCCGAGGCGGACCGGGCGGCGGTGTCGGCGATGAATTCGGCGGCGAAGCGGGCGGACTCCATTGCGTAGGAGATGCCCTCGCCGTTGAACGGTGACACCATGCCGCCGGCGTCGCCGAGCAGGAGCAGACCGGGAGAGTAGTGCGGCGTGCGGTTGAAGCCCATGGGCAGCGCGGCGCCGCGGATCTCGCCCACCTGGTTCTCCGGGGTGAAGCCCCATTCGGCGGGCATGCCGGCGGTCCACTCACGCAGCACCTGCTTGTAGTCCAGCTTGCCGAACTCCTTCGAGGAGTTCAGGATGCCCAGGCCCACGTTGGAGGTGCCGTCGCCGACGCCGAACACCCAGCCGTAGCCGGGGAGGAGCTTGCCGTCCTGGCCGGGAAGTTCGAGCCAGCCTTCCATCCAGTCGTCGTCGTGCCGCGGCGAGGTGAAGTAGGTCCGCACGGCCACGCCGAGCGGGCGGTCGTCGCGTTTCCGGATGCCCAGGGAGACGGCGGTGCGGGTCGAGTTGCCGTCCGCGGCGAGGACGACGTCGGCAGTGAAGTCGCGCGTTTCGCCCGTCTTCCGCCCGGCGTCGTCCAGCAGTGCGGCGCGGACGCCGGTGACGCGGCCGTCCTCGGCCCGCAGGGCTTCGCTGACGCTGTGGCGCTCGAGCACGACGGCGCCCGCCGCCTCGGCGTGCCGGGCCAGTTGCTCGTCGAAGCCGAGGCGGGTCCGGATGAGCCCGTACTGCGGGAAGTCGGAGACCTCGGGCCAGGGCAGTTCGATCGTGCGGCCACCGGCGATCAGGCGCAGGCCCTTGTTCCGCCGCCAGCCCTCGGTTTCGGGATGCGGCAGTCCGAGCTTCTGGATCTCGCGGACCGCGCGCGGCGTCAGCCCGTCGCCGCAGACCTTCTCGCGCGGAAAGCTGGTCTTCTCCAGCACCGTGACGTCAATACCGGCTTTGGCAAGGTAGTAGGCGGCGGTGGATCCGGCCGGGCCCGCCCCGACAATCAGTACATTCACAACGGGTATCGGCTAACGCCCGGGCCGGACGATGTTGCGGCGCAGTTTGGCCACGGGCCCGGTGGGCGCGCCCGCGGCAGGGTCAGCCGCGGCGCCGGAGAGCGGCTTCTGGGCGCGGTGCACGGCGACGATGCCGCCGCTGAGGTTCCGATAGGTGACGGATTCCCAGCCGGCTTCCTGCAGCCACGCGGCCAGGTGGTCCTGGTCCGGCCACGCACGGATGGATTCGGCAAGGTAGACGTAGGCGTCCGGGTTTGAGGAGACCTTGACGGCGATGGCCGGCAGAGCCCGCATGAGGTACTCGGTGTACATGGTGCGCCAGAGCGGCACCACGGGCTGGGAGAACTCCGCGATGACCAGCCGGCCGCCGGGCTTGGTGACCCGCAGCATCTCGGCCAGGGCCTTCTTCGGCTCGTTGACGTTGCGCAGGCCGAAGGAGATGGTGCTGGCGTCGAAAGTGTCGTCCGCGAACGGCAGGCGCGTGGCATCCCCGGCGATGAAATCGATGTCCGGGCGGCGGCGTTTGCCGACCTTGAGCATGCCTAGGGAGAAATCACATGCAACGACGTTGATGCCGGCGTCCGCGTACGGTTCGCTGGACGTGCCGGTGCCGGCGGCGAGGTCCAGCACGCGCTGGCCGGTCGACACCCCCACGGCGTCGACGACAACCCGGCGCCAGCGGCGCGTCTGCCCCATCGACAGGACATCGTTGACGACGTCGTATTTGGGCGCCACGTCATCAAACATCGTGGCTACTTCGTCCGGACGCTTATCCAAGGATGCTCGGTTCACCATGTAATTGTCTCAAATGATCGGGGCGCCTACGAACCACGCCCTGAGCAGGGACTCTGCGCGCAGATTGTCACCGCCCGGCCCTGAAACCCGGCGGCGAAACGCAGTAGTAGTGTTGTGCCATCATGACGAGCACGTTCCGCACCTTGACAGTAGCCCTCGATGCCGAAACTTTCCCCGGGGGCCTGCCGTCGTTTCTCGTCCGGGACGATGTCCTCTGCTGGACGCGGCGCGAGGCCGGGCTCGTGGGCTTCGGTGAGATTGCCCGGTTCACCGCCACGGGCCCCGAAAGGTTCCTGGAAGCGGACATCTGGTGGCGCCACCTGGTCCTGGAGGCGGACATCGAGGATGCTGTGGACTGCCCCGGCACCGGCCCGGTTGCCTTCGGCTCCTTCGCGTTCTCCAAAGCATCCGACCACGAGTCCCGCCTGCTGGTCCCCGAAATCGTCGTCGGGCTCCGTGACGGCCAGGCGTGGCTGACCCAGTTGACGTTCGACGACGGCGAGCTCACCGCCGTCGGGGCCCGCGCCGCGCTGGAGCGCTGGCTTGGCAGCGTCAGTGGCGAGGCCGGCGGCGCCGGCGGCGGCAGTGCGATAAGCGAAGGTGCCGTGGCCGGCGCCGCCGTCGTGGACCCTCCGGCGCCGGGAGCCGCGGAGGCCGGGGCCGCCGTCGCCCGTGGCCTGCCGCTGGCGGCAGAGGCAACGCTGCACACCGGCTCGCTGAGCGAGGAAGGCTGGATGGCCGCCGTCGCCGCCGGGGTGGACGAGATCCGGGCGGGAGCGCTGGAGAAGCTGGTGTTGGCGCGGGACATCGTGGCCACCGTGCCCACGGGCGTCAATGCAGCGCAGGTGCTGCGGGAACTGTCCGCACGGTACCGCGAATGCTGGACGTACGGCGTGGACGGGCTGGTGGGGGCCACACCGGAGATGCTGATCCAGGTGGAGGGCCGGACCGCCCAGGCCCGCGTCCTGGCCGGCACCCTGGACCGCCGCGACGCCGAGGGCCTGGCCGGTTCTCCGCTGGAATTCGCCGAACGCGTGCTGGCCGGTTCCGAGAAGCAGCGCCACGAACACGACATCGCGATCCAGTCCCTGACCACGCAGCTGGCCCCCTTTTCCGAGGCCATGAACGCGCACAGCGAGCCGTTCATCCTGGAGCTGCCCAATGTGTGGCACCTGGCGTCGGATGTGAAGGCCGAGCTGGCCGAAGTGGAAGGCCATGTCCCCACGTGCCTGGCCCTGATCAATGCACTGCACCCGACCGCCGCCGTCTGCGGCACTCCCACCTCGGTCGCGGGCGCCTTGATCCGCAAGCTGGAGCATCTGGACCGCGGCCCGTACGCCGGGCCGGTCGGCTGGCTCGACGCGGCCGGCAACGGCGAGTGGGGCATCGCGCTGCGGGGCGCCGTCATCGAGTCGCCGCAGAGCGTCCGGCTTTACGCGGGCTGCGGCGTGGTGGACGGCTCCGTGCCCGAGACCGAGCTCGCCGAGACGTGGGCGAAGTTCCGCCCGATGCTGGAGGCGCTGGGCATCAGCAGCTAGCCTTTTTGAACCGGAAAGCTGGCTTGCACGCCGCCGTCGGCAGCAGCCCCCAGGGTGAATCCGGGATCACAGACGGAACGGGCGCTGGCGGCATTGCAATCGGGTCTGATTTAGTTATCCAATAGTGAAACTTAGTTTTCTGTGACGTACATCTCCTGTTCGGCGCTACACTATAACCGGCCTCGTTACCATCCCTCCGGCAACAAAAGGTAAGAAAATGCAGATCTCCCGTTCGTTCCTGAGCCACCCCGCGCTGAAGACCGCCACACTCCTCGCCGTTAGCGCCCTGGCCTTGTCAGCCTGCACGAACGCCTCCGAGACCGGCACCACCGGCGCGGCTTCCGCGTCCGGCAGTGCCGCAGCCAGCTTTGACCCCAGCACCGTCAAGAAGGACGATGCGCTGGCGGCCATGGTGCCTGAGGCGATCAAATCCAAAGGCACGCTGACCGTCGGCTCGGACACTTCCTACGCACCCGCAGAATTCCTCGGCACCGACGGCCAGACCCCCGTGGGGTACGACGTCGACCTCGCCAAGGCGATCGCTGCCACGCTGGGGCTGAAGGCACAGGTCCAGACCGCAGAATTCACCGGCATCCTTCCGGCCCTGGGCCCGAAGTACGACCTCGGCATCTCGTCCTTCACGATCAACCCGGAGCGGCTGGCCGCTGTGAACATGGTCAGCTATTTCAACGCAGGCACCGGCTGGGCTGTTCAGAAGGGCAACCCGAAGAAGGTCTCGCTGGATGACCTGTGCGGCAAGTCCGTCGGCGTCCAGACCGGGACGGTCCAGGAAGATCCGGATGTCTCGGGCCGCAACAAGAAGTGCACCGCCGAGGGCAAGCAGCCCATCAACGTGGTGACGCTCAAGAACCAGACGGATATCACCACGCGCCTGGTCAACGGCAGCATCGACGCGATGGCCGCCGACTCCCCCATCATCGGCTACGCGCTGACCCAGACCAACGGCCAGATCGAGAAGCTCGGCGATGTCTACGACGCCGCGCCCCAGGGCATTGCCGTCGCGAAGTCCGACAAGGCCCTGGCCGACGTCATCCAGAAGACCGTCACGAAGATGATGGAGGACGGCTCCTACAAGAAGATCCTTGAGGGCTGGGGCGTCGCTGACGGCGCCATCACCAAGTCTGCGGTCAACCCGGCGGCTACGTCTTGAGCCTCCCCTCAACCGAGCACACAGCAGGTGCAAAGATGGACAGCCAGGCCGCACCGGTACTGAATAATGCAGTACCGGTGCGGCACCCGGGCCGGTGGATCAGCGCCATCATCATCGTTGGCGTCCTTGTCGCCTTCCTGCAGAGCCTGTTCACGAATCCCAACTTCCGCTGGGATGTCGTCGGCACTTACATTCTGGACACCAAGGTGGTCCAGGGTGTCATGTGGACGCTCGTCCTGACGTTTGCCTCCATGGTCCTGGCCATCATCCTGGCCATCCTGCTGGCCTTCATGCGGCAGTCGGACAATCCCGTTTTCCGCTGGTCCAGCTGGACCTGGGTTTGGTTCTTCCGCGGCACCCCTGTCTACACCCAGCTGCTTTTCTGGGGACTCGCCACCGTGCTCTATCCGACGATCACTTTGGGAATCCCCTTCGGCCCGGACCTCATCACCTACGTGACCTCGGACCCGACGCGCGGCCTGATCCCGGCCATCCTTGGCTTGGGTCTGAATGAATCCGCGTACCTCGCCGAGATTTTCCGGGCGGGCCTGAAGTCCGTGGATCAGGGTCAGAGTGAGGCTGCCGAGGCGCTGGGTATGACCAAGGGCAAGATCATGCGCCGGATCATCCTTCCGCAGGCCATGCGAGTCATTGTTCCGCCTACCGGCAACGAGACCATCGGCATGCTGAAGACCACCTCCCTGGTGCTGGCCGTGCCGTTCACATTGGACCTGACCTTCGCGACCAACGCCTTGGCCAACCGCATTTACCTGCCCATTCCGCTCCTGATCGTCGCAGCCTTCTGGTACCTCGTCATCACCAGCATTCTCATGGTGGGCCAGCACTTCCTTGAGGCGTACTACGGCAAGGGCGTGGACAACCGTGCCCCCGCCATGGTGAACCCCGCTGCCGCCAAGGCCGCAGCAGCCGGTGTTCCAAGTGCCGACGCCGAGCCGGCCCTCAAAATGGACTTCCCTGGGGAGGACTCAAAATGACCGTCACCACTGAGAAACCGCTGGTTCAGATCGAGGGCCTGCACAAGTACTACGGCCACCACCACGTGCTGCGCGGCATCGACCTGACCGTCAAACAGGGCGAGGTGTCGGTGGTGATCGGCCCGTCCGGTTCGGGCAAGTCCACCATGCTCCGCTGCGTGAATCTGCTGGAGACCATCAGCGCCGGCCGCATTTCCGTGGGCGGCGAGCTGATCGGCTACCGCGAGGTCAAGGGCCGGCTCCACGACCTGAAGACCAAGGAAATCGCTGCGCAACGCCGCGAGATCGGCATGGTGTTCCAGCGCTTCAACCTGTTCCCGCACAAAACGGCCCTGCAGAACATCATGGAAGCCCCGATGCAGGTCAAGGGACAGTCCAAGGCAGAGGCTCGGAAGCGGGCCCTAGAGCTGCTGGACCGGGTGGGTCTCGGCGACCGAGCCGGGCACTACCCCTCCCAGCTGTCCGGCGGCCAGCAGCAGCGGGTTGCGATTGCCCGGGCCCTGGCCATGGAGCCGGAGCTCATGCTCTTCGATGAGCCCACGTCCGCGCTCGATCCTGAACTCGTCGGCGATGTCCTGAACGTGATGAAGGACCTCGCCAAGTCCGGCATGACGATGATCGTGGTGACCCACGAGATCGGTTTCGCCCGGGAGGTCGGGGACCGGCTGACGTTCATGGACGGCGGCGTCGTCGTGGAGTCGGGCGACCCGCGGGAGGTCCTGGCCAACCCCCAGCACCCGCGCACCAAGGAGTTCCTGAGCCGGGTGTTGTAACCCGACACTCAATTCGCCTAACGATGCGCAAATGCCCCGTCGCTACCGGAATTCCGGTAGCGACGGGGCATTTGCGCATCGCGGGCCAACTGCAGCGTCATGGCCACCGCGCGGATCGGGCCCGACGGCGGGGCGCACCGGACGCGGCCAGCTTCTGTTCCAGCCGGCCGGCCTCCATGAGGTCCGCCCAGACCCACCTGACTACGCGGAGCCCTGTGGCCCGGATCCGGTCTTCACGTTGCTTTTCGTCCACGACAGCCTGCGACGGGGTCCGGCCTCGGAGATATTCAGGTTCAGATATTTTTCGACGCCGTCGAACTCTCCCACCAGCCGTGCACCTCTCCAGTAATAGTCCGTGTAGGCCACGAAGCCGGAGCCGTCCCGGACTTCGTGCTGCAGTTCCGGTGGCTGGAAACCGGCCACGGACATGAGTGCGCGGCCGTAGGATTCCCCCGGGGACCCGGACCGCGGATCCGCGAAGTCCACAGCAGCCCGGATCCGGCGCGCGGCCGCCGCAGTGTAATTGCCGTCGACCCCGGCAAGAAGCTCATCCTTGGTGAGCGCGGGCAATCTCTGTGCCGCATCTGGCCCGAGCACATGGTCCAAGGGAACGATGGCTTGAGCAAAGGGTGTGAAAGCTGCGAGATCCAGCACCGTGCGCGCCCTCCCCGTCACCAGAAGCCCTTCGCGCCGGAAAACCTTGAGCCGGTCCGGCGCTGCATAGTGCCGCAGGACGCCAGCACGCGAGCGTCCGCCATCGTTCTGAAGCGTCAGCGCATGAACGGGGTGGCGCTGCCCAATGGTCGGGACGCCCCACACAGATGCGGCGGAATGCCGAGCAAAGACTGTGGGCGCCGTGAACGACTCCGCGGCGGCGCCTACGCGGAGCCGGTACTGTTGCCACGGCTGCAATGCCCTCCACGCCTCTCCGTCGACGTAGACGCCTTGGCGCACGCGAACGAGCGCACCCAACCGGCAACGCTCGGCCAGCTCTTTCGGCGTGAGCCCATGCTGGATGTGCTCACGCGCCAGGATCAGCCTGGGCAATTCGTTCATGAATTGAAGATCGCAACCGGGGGTCGGTAACACCAGAACTGAATGCCCGGGTGTGGAAAACCGACGCACATTCGGTTCGGCGACGCGCAAATTTCCCGGCGCTGCTTGTAGTCGGGTATCGGTGGGTATTTTGCGCGTCGCAGGGCACGACGCGCGTCCAATTCCGAGCTAGGCCTGTGGGAGGCCTTCCACGGCGGTGGCCACGGCGGCGCGGATGGCCCGGTGCAGCTCCCCGAGCCGGTGCCGGTCCGTGCGGACTTCGATGATGCTGCGGCCCTCCACCGGGGCGGACAACGCGTCGGCGAGTTCCGCCGTCGTCCCGACCCTGCGGTGAGCGACGCCGTAGGCCGCGGCAAGCGCGGCGAGGTCCACCTGCTGCGGGGTGGCGAAGAGGCGTTCGACGGCGGTGCCGTAGCGGCCGGACGCGGCCACCGCGCCGTGCTCCAGGAGCCCGAAAATGGCACCGCCCGCGTCGTTGAGCACCACGATCCGCAGCAGCGGTTCGGCCTCCCCGGCGCCGAGCAGGAGCCCGCCGGCGTCGTGCAGGAACGTCACGTCCCCCATCAGCACGGTGGTTTCCTGCCGTCCGCCGAGCGCGATGCCCGTGGCGGTGGAGGTGGTGCCGTCGATCCCGGCGAGTCCGCGGTTGGCGTACATGGTGGCCTGGGGCTCCGCCGGCGGCGCCGCCGCGAGGTCGACGTCACGGATCCCGTTCGAGGAGCCCAGGACAAGCTGGCCGCGGCTGTGCTTCCAGACCTCGGCGCCGACTGACGGTCCGGTCGCGGCGTCGGCCCCGGCGAGGACCAGGTCGACGGCGTGCTGCGCTGCGGCCCCGGCCAGTAGCCAGGCATCGAGCCACGCGGCGGACCCGCGGCCGGCGAAGTCGGCCAGGTCCGCGAGGGTTTCCAGCGGCAGTTCGGTCCGGCGGCCGGGCTCGTACCATGCGACCGGCACGGGCTGGTACAGGGCAGAGGGCACGTCGGCCCTGGCCAGCAGCTCGGTGACCGGGCGGGACAGGGTGGGCCGGCCGAACAGGACCACACGCTCGATCGGCTGTGCCGCGTCCGGGCCGAAGTGCTCCAGCAGCAGCCGGTAAGGCCCCACGGCGTTGGGGCCGAACCTGGCATTCGAGGAGGGCTCGGCCAGCAGCGGCAGGCCGTGCGCGCGGGCGAACGCCTCGGCGACGGGACCGGCGTCGTGCCCGGCCAGCACCACGGTGCGCCGCTCCGGCAGGTCCGCCGACGCGGCCGGAAAGTCCAGCGCCAAGGGGTTCCGCGCGGTCCGGTACACGCTCCGCCCCGCGGCGGCTGGCAGGCTGTCTCCCGCGGCCGGGACCAGCGGGTCGCGGAAGGCCAGGTTGAGCTGGACCGGCCCGGGCGGCGTGTCCTCGAAAGCACCGGTGGCTGCGCTGAGGGCCGTTTCCACCGCACGCCGCGGATCGCTGCCTGCCGGCACGTCGACGGCGAAGCGAACGTGCTCGCCGAACAGGTCAAGCTGCACGGTGGTCTGGTTGGCCCCGGTCCCCCGCAGTTCCTCCGGCCGGTCCGCGGAGATGACCACAAGCGGCACGGCGGCGTGGTTGGCCTCCATCACGGCCGGCATGAGGTTGCCGACCGCCGTGCCGGACGTGGTGAGGACGGCGGCGGGGGCACCGGTGGACAGGGCCAGGCCGAGGGCCGTGAAGCCGGCGGAGCGCTCGTCGGTCCGGACCAGCAGCTCCACGCGGCCGGCGGCGTCGGCCTCGGCCAGGGCGTAGGCCATGGGCGCCGAGCGGGAGCCCGGGGACACCACGACGTGGCGCACCCCGGCGTCGAGCAGCGTGTCGACGGCGATCCGCGCCGCCGCCACCGCGGCCAGGCCGCCCGAGGCGGGCGCGGCGGCCGGTTCGGCCGGGCTCACATGTTCTCCGGCGTCTCGATGCCCAGCAGGTCCAGCCCGAGGGACAGGCGGCGCAGCACGAGCGCGCACAGGGCCAGCCGCGAGTTCCGGACGGATTCCTCGGCCTTGAGCACCGGACACTGGTCGTAAAAGGACGTGAACAGCTGCGCAAGCTCGAAAAGGTAGCCGCAGAGACGGTGCGGCTCGAGCGTGTCCCGCACCTTGTTCAGTGTCGTGGTGAATTCCAGCAGGTGCAGGGCGAGCGCGCGTTCGGCGGGTTCGACGACGGCGATCGCCGTGGCTGGCCCGTCGGGGCCAGTCTCGGCGGCACCGCCGCTGGTGAACTGTTCCAGCACGCCGGCTTTGCGCAGGATGGAGCGGATCCTCGCGGCGGCGTACTGCACGTAGGGGCCCGTATTGCCGCTGAGTGCGAGCATGCGGTCGAAGTCAAAGACGTACTCGGTGTCGTGGCCGGTGGAGAGGTCCGCATACTTGACGGCGCCGATGCCCACCTGGCGGGCGGTCACCGCGCGTTCCTCGTCGCTGAGCTCGGGACGGCTCGCGTCAATGACGGCACGGGCACGGTCCACGGCTTCTTCGAGCAGGGCCATGAGCTTCACCGGGGCGCCCGAACGGGATTTGAGGATCTTCCCGTCCTCGCCCAGCACGTTGCCGATCTGCACGTGCACGGCCTGGACCGTGTCCGGCAGCCAGCCGGCGTCGCGGGCGGTGGCCATGACCATCCGCAGGTGGACGTTCTGCGGGGCGCCCACGACGTAGAGGATCCGGTCGGCCTGCAGATCGCGGACCCGGTAGCGGATGGTGGCCAGGTCCGTGGTGCCGTAACCGTAACCGCCGTCGGACTTGCGGATGATAAGCGGCAGCGGCTGCCCGTCCCGGCCGGTGAAGCCTTCGGGGAAGGTGCACAGGGCGCCGTCGCTGGTCCGGGCCAGGCCGCGTTCCTCGAGTTCTTGGCACAGTTGTGCCAGATGAGCGTCATAGGAGCTTTCGCCGGCGATGTGGTCGTCGGTGAGGCTGATGCCCAGCGTGGAGTAGATGGCGTTGAAGTACCGCTTGGACTGGGCCACGAGCCGCTGCCAGACGGCGAAGGTCTCCTGGTCACCGCCCTGCAGGGCCACGACGCGGAGCCGGGCCCTGGTGGCGAAGCCGTCCGCGTCGGTGGCGGAGGCATCGAACTTGGCCCGGGCCGCCTGGTAGAACGCGCTGGGATCCTCCACCAGCAGCGCCGCCTCCGGGGAGTCCTCGCCGATCTCCAGCCAGTGCTCGATCAGCATGCCGAAGGGGGTGCCCCAGTCGCCGATGTGGTTCTGCCGGATCACCGAATCCCCGAGGGCTTCGAGCACCTTGACGAGGCTGTCGCCCACCACGGTGGTGCGCAGGTGGCCCACGTGCATTTCCTTGGCCACGTTCGGGGAGGAATAGTCGACGACGACGCGCTGCGGTGCTGCGGCGGGCGGGACGGCTTTGGCGGGGGTCGCGGCTTCGGCGGATTCTGAGTTGAGCAGTTCCTCGATCCAGGTGCCGTCGTAGCTCAGGTTGATGAATCCCGGCCCGGAGATTTCCACGCCGGTGCAGATGCCGTCCAGATTCAGGGCGGCCACGATCTTTGCGGCGGCGTCCCGCGGCGGCAGGCCGGCCTTCTTGGCCAAAGCCATGGCGGCGTTGACCTGGATGTCGGCGAACTGAGAGGGCCTGACCACCGGGTCCGTCTGCCGGAACTCGTCGCCGAACGCGGTGGCAATTGCAGCCTGGACTCTGGGGACAACCAATTCGGCCGGATTATTCACAGTCCCAAATTATCAGTTCGCACCTCCCCCGACGCTCCCTCACCTCCGGTCCCCAAACAACCGACGCTCCCTCACGTCCGGCCGGCGAACGCCCGACGCTCCCTCACGTCCGGCCCCCAAACGACCGACGCTCCCTCACGTCCGGCCGTGAAAATTCCAAACGTGAGAGAGCGTCCGGAGAAAACCTGCCAAATGTGCGGGAGCATCGACACCGAACCCGGCAAACGTGAGAGAGCGTCGGGGGTGGGGGGCTATGCGTCGGTGCGGAACACCTGGACCACGGACGGACGCGGGGCGCGGACCTGGCCCGGCCGCGGCGCCGCGCCGGCGGCAACGTAGTCGGGGAAGTACGAGTGCTGCTCGGCGAACGTGCCTTCCTCGCCCGGGTGCTGCACGGCAACGAAAACGGTCCGTTCGTCGTCGTGGATGACCGGGCCGCAGGTCTCGGCGTCGCGCGGGACGGCGAGGAACTGCTCCACCTTGCCGCGTTCCGCACCGTCCAGCGTCACCTTGAAGAGGCCGTCCGCGTAGCCGACGGTGGAGGGCGCCCCGTCCGTGGAGATCCAGAGGTTGCCCACCGAGTCGAAGGCGACATTGTCCGGGCAGGAGATCGGCGAGACCCGGTCCGCGGGGAAGCCGGCGAAGTACGTCGCGGAGTTCCTTGCCGGGTCGCCGCAGACCATCAGCAGGTTCCAGCCGAAAGTGGTGGACGCCTGGTCCCCGGTTTCGGTGATTTCCACGATGTGGCCGTCACGGTTGAGGTTGCGCGGGTTGACCTCCGTGGCCGCCTCCTTGCCCGCCTTGCCGCGGTCCGTGTTGTTGGTGCAGACGACGTACACCTTGCCCGTGTGCAGGCTGGGCTGGACGTCCTCGCAGCGGTCCATTTTGGTCGGGCCGACCTTGTCCGCGGCGAGGCGGGTGTAGACCAGCACCTCTTCCACGGACATCCCGGCCACCTTCGACTGGCCGCCTACCACGAGCGGCAGCCACACACCTGCGCCGTCGAAGGCGCCGTCGGCCGGGAGCTTGCCCGAGCCGTCGATCTCGGCCGGGGCGGAGCTGCCCGTGAACTTGGCGACGTAGAGGTCGCCCGCCGAGAGGAGGGTCAGGTTGTGCCGGCGGTCGCCTTCCCGGTACGTGTCCCTGGAGACGAACTTGTACAGGTAGTCGAAGCGCTCGTCGTCGCCCATGTACGCCACCACGTGGCCGGACTTGGCGACAATCACGTTGGCACCCTCGTGCTTGAAGCGGCCCATCGCCGAGTGCTTGCGGGGTGTCGACGACGGATCGAAGGGGTCAACTTCCACGATCCAGCCGAAGCGGTTGGCCTCGTTCTCGAACCCGGCGTTGCGGGTGTCGAAGCGCGGGTCATCGAGTTCCCACTGGCGGGCCGTCGGTTTGCTGGTCAGGCCGTAGCGCTTATCGGCGTCGGAGGTCCCGGGCGTGGCGAAGTAGCCGTTGAAGTTTTCCTCGCCCGAGAGGATGGTGCCCCAGGGGGTGGTGCCGCCGGAGCAGTTGCCCAGGGTGCCCTTGATGGCCCGGCCGGACGGGTCGGCGACGGTCTTCAGGAGCGCGGATCCTGCGGCGGGACCGTCGAGCTGGTACGTGGTGTCGGTCAGGAAGCGGCGGTTCAGGCGGGCGCCCTTGACGTAGCTCCACGGCTTGTTCTTGTTCTTCCGTTCCAGCTCCACGACCGTGAGTCCGTGCGCGGCACGGCCGATCGCGCGGGTTTCGGCGGGGTCGAAGCCGGCCGGGACCATGATGTTCTCGTTGGTGTACTCGTGGTTCGTGAAGAGCACCGCCCGGCGGTCCTTGGCGCCTTCGATCGGCAGGATGTCCGTGTAGTCGTTGTTGTAGCCGAACTGGCGGGCCTGTGCCGCCGCGCTCTGGTGCTCGAGGTCGAAGGCCGGCGAGTCGTGGAACAGCGGGTCGCCCCAGCGGATGACCGGCTGCCAGGTGAACCCGGCGGGGACGGTCAGCTTGTCCACTGCGGCGTCCACCGGTGCGATGGCGGTGAACTGCAGCTTGGAGGGGCCGAAGCCGTTCTTGGCGGCGGCAGCGAGGCCGGGACCGCCGTCGGCAACGGCCGTTCCGGCGGACGTCACGGCGTTTCCGAGCACGACGGCGAGCGCGCCGGCGGCGCCGAAGCCCAGGGCGGCGCGGCGGGACATTGTGGCGGAGGCGATGTCACGGAAGTAGCTGTTGGAGCTGGTGTTGCAGACCTCGCCCGAGCAGGCGTTGTCGCACTTCAGGGCACACGTGACGGGGCTGCGCTTGCCCTTCGTGTGGCCGAGCATGGGGAGCAGGGAAAACTTGCGTTCGGAGGATACCGACATGGAGAGACCTTCCATGGGAGTGAGATGCGGTCGCGCTCACCCTTCCAGCCGCGGGCTACCGAGAGACGTCTCCTAGATGAAGAACCGGTGAACGCTTCCCCCTGTCCCGAACCCCATCCGCTGCTCCGTAAAAGCCCTGTTCAGGGCCGGTAAAGGTCGAAAAGAGTCGTTACTGAGCAGTCGATGCGGCCAGCACGGCGTGCACCCGCCGCAGCCGGTCCAGCCACCAGTCCCGGCGCTCCGGGGATGCCGCGTGCTCGGCCAGGAGTTCCGGTGCCGGGCGGACGTCCCGGAGGGCGATAGCGCCGTCGTCGGGGACCATGCAATCCTGCGTGACGTCCGCCGCGAGCAGCGACACCGTGCCGAGGCCGCAGGCGTACGGCAGCGCCGGCAGGGCGGCTGCGAGGGCCAGCCCGGCCCGGATCCCCACGGAGGTGTCCAGCGCCGAACTCACGACGGCGGGAAGGCCCGCCTGCGCCACGATGTCCAGGGCGCGCCGCACTCCCCCAAGCGGGGCAACCTTGACCACGATCAGGTCCGCGGCGCCGGTGCGCGCCACTTTGAGGGGATCGTCCTCCTTGCGCACGCTTTCGTCCGCCGCGATCAGTACGGGGACCCCGGAGGCCCGCAGCTGCCGCCGGACTTCGGCCAGGCCCGCGATGTCCGGCACGGGCTGTTCGGCGTATTCGAGCCCGACGGCGGCCAGCCGGGTCAGTGCCGGAACGGCCTCCGCGACGTCCCAGCCGCCGTTCGCGTCCACCCGGATGACGGCGTCCGGGAGCGCCTCGCGGACGGCGACGACCCGGGCGGCGTCGTCGTCGAGGCTCTGGCCGCGCTCGGCGACCTTGACCTTGACCGCATCCACGCGGCCAAAGCGGGCCAGGACTTCCGGGACCCGGTCCGCGGGCACGGCCGGCACGGTGGCGTTGACCGGGATGCTGTCGCGCAAGGGCTTCGGGAACCCTGACCAGCCGGCCTCGACCGCGGCGGCAAGCCAGCGGGAAGCCTCGGCGTCCCCATATTCCGGGAACGGCCCGAATTCGCCCCAGCCCACGGGTCCGTGGAGCAGCAGGGCCTCACGCTGCAGGATGCCCCGGAACTTCACCCGCATCGGCAGGCTCACCACATGGGCGCCGGCGAGGAGTTCGTCGAAGCTGGGCAGGGCCGCGGCAGGAGGCGTAACGGGGTCCAAGGGGTGCGGGGCGTCTGGGTTTAGGGGAAGGGCGGGCATGATGCCACTGTACTGGGATGCTGTAGTGCGAGGCTGTCCCGGACTTGGCCGGGCCGTGCAGTCGTGGCCGCGGTGTCCATCAGGCGGCGTGCAGGGTTCTGTGCGACCCTTGATGCCATGACTTTTCGGCAGCAAAGCACCTCCGGGGACCTGCCTGCCCAAGTCCCCGAGAGCCCGGCCGCCAAGCCGCGGCCGGAGTGGTCCCCCCGCAAGGGCATTGCCATGTTGTTCGCGCTGGCAACGGTCGCCTGCGTCGCCGCGCTGGCGGCCACGTATGTCTTCTTTGTTCGCACCACCACAGGCCAGTTCATTGACGAATCGGCCCTCGTGGAAGCCGTGGAGCTCAGCGGTACCGCGGGCAGGGCCGCCACCAAGCTGTTGGACTGGCTCCCGGCGCTTTCCGTGGTGATCGCGTCGGTCGTGGTCATTTTCGTCACCATCCTCAGGCGCCGGTGGGCCGCGGCGGGGATCGCGGTGGCGGCCTGCGTGGGCGCCAACCTGGCCACCCAGATCCTGAAAGACCTGCTCCCGGTCCGGCCGTACCGCGGCGTCGAAACTCTGGAGCTGAATTCGCTGCCCTCAGGCCACACCACCATGGCGGCCTCGGCCGCCGCCGCCGTCTTCCTCATGGTCTCGCCGCGCTGGCGGCCGCTGGCCGGTTTTCTGGGCGGCAGCTTCGCCGTCGCCACCGGGGTATCCACCCTGATCAACCAGTGGCACCGGCCGGCCGACGTGGTGGCGGCCTTCCTGGTGGTGGGCGCCTTCATGATCCCGGCCGGCTGGCTGGTTATCCGCACGGGCCCGCGCTGGAACGTCTGGGATGGCTACAACCAACACTGGGCCTCAGCCCGGGTGTGGCTGGCGCTCCCCGTCCTTGTTGGCCTTGCCGCGGCCGGTGTGGCGGTCTTCGGGCTGCTGAGCATCGCCCCGGGCGGGCAGGAGAGCAGCACTACGACTTACTTCTGGGCCGGGACGTCGCTGATCGTCATTACGGGTTACCTCGGCACCGTGGCGGGCGTCTGGCTGTTCGGGCTCGCCGCCCGGCAGGGGGACACCTAGCCGCCGCAGGAGGGGCACCGGCCGGCGAATCTCGCCGCACCGCCCGAGGGCGATTCGGAGCCGCCGGCGAACCCCGCGGCACCGTCCGGGGGCACTTTGACACGGACACGCCGGGGAAACCCGGCCTCTCCCCTGCAAAGCCCGTCAAAGTCCCCCCGCACGGAGCGCACCCCGGCTGAGCAAGCGAGGGTGCGGTGTTGACCCGGCGGCGAGGCCCAGGGAATCAGTAGTTCCGGCCGTGCCTGAGGCGCGGAATGGTAACGGCGAATACTGCTGCGGCGGCGGAGCCAATCACACCGGTCGCCGCCACGCCGGCACCCAGGGACGCGGCAGCGGTGACGGCCGAGAGCAAGACCGGCCCGCCGGTGGCACCGGCGTCGGCCATGAAGCGCCAGATGCCGAGGAACTGGCCACGGCCGTTGTCCGGGGAGAAGTCGGCGCCGAGCGTCATGTTCAGGCCCGAGCTGATCCCGTTGCCGAAGCCGATCAGGAGCGCCGCCAGCATGAGCGAGACGAAGTCCGTGCTGAGCGGGATGAGCACCATGGCCGTTCCCATGATGAGGGTGGACGGGACCGCCACCCACAGCCGGCCCTTGCGGTCCATCAGTTTTCCCGCCGGGTAAAAGACGAGCATGTCGATGGCGCCGGAGATGCCGTAGATGAGGGCGGCCTGCGTGGCGTCCAGGCCCAGGTGATCGGCCCACAGCGGGATGACCGCCTGGCGTGAGGCCCGCAGCGCGCTCAGCAGCAGGACCCCCGCGCCCACGGTCAGGAAGACGCCGGAGTGGGATACCGCGATGCTGCGCAGGGTCGGCTGGTTCGGCGAAACGCCGTCGGCCGGGGGCGGCACCTCGAGATCCGGGATCCTGAGGGATACGGCCGCCGCCGCAGCCATCGCCAGGACGCCCACCCAGTAGGCCCCGGCGATGCCGGCAAACTGCATCACCCCGGCGCCGACGAACGGACCAATGAAGATGCCGATCCTGGTGACGCCGCCGAGCGTTGACAGGGCACGCGCCCGGAGCGTGACCGGAACGGCTTCGGTCAGGTACTTCTGCCGGGCCCGGCTGAAGACGCTGGCGGCCATGCCGACGACGACCATCGCCGCCGCGAGCACCCAGATCCCGCCGGGGAAGAGGGGCGCCACAGCCGCGGCAGCGAGGGCGACGGCGCTCGCGGCCGCAGCCCCCACGATCGCCCAGCGTTCGCCGAACTTTAAGGTGATCAAAGACGCCGGCAGGTTGAAGAACCAGGATCCGAGTCCGATCAGCGTAACGATCAGGGCGGCACCGGCCACGGAGGCGCCGAGGTCGCGGGCGGACAGTGCGACCACGGGCAGGATCGCGCCTTCGCCAAGGCTGAACATGAGGGCCGGTCCGAAGGCGGGAACGGCGATGGTGCGGAGGCTGAAGGGGGCGAGGCTTGTTGCGGTCATCCCCTTCATCCTAGGGGCCGCCGGGACTCCGCCCCTGGCGCCCCCTCCGGGGTTACGCGTCGAAGTGGGTGCGGACTTCCTCGTTTGTGAGGTTGCGGAGCACGTCGGCGGCGACGTCCCGCAGCTTCTGGTTCCGGTTGCTGGAGACCCGGGTCAGGATGGCCATGGCTTCGTCCTGTGAGCAGCGGTTTTGCGCCATGACCACGCCGCAGGCCAGATTGATCGACGTGCGGTTCTCCATGGCGGCCTGCAGATCTTCTGCCCGGGTTTGCATGGTTCCCATCCGGACGGCGAGGCGCAGGGCCCGGCCGGCGAGATCGGCGAATCCGGCGGCCGCGGCGATGGCCTCCTCGGTGAACAGTCCAGTGTCCGAAGCGAAGAAGTTCAGGGCGGCCGCGGCGTCCGGGCCGATTTCCAGCGGAACGCCCAGCGTACTGTGGCAGCCTTTGTCCGCGAGCTCCCGCTGGTATCCGGGCCAGCGGGGATCCTCGTCCACGTCCGCCAGCAGGACGACCTCCTTGATCCGCAGCGCCAGGATGCAGGGGCCGTCGCCATAACTGTGCTCAATCCGGTCGAGAATGACCGCGTGGGGGCTGCTGCCCGCGACCGTCGTCATCCGCTTCCGCCGTTGCAGGGTTACCCCGCATTCGATCTCTGCTCCGGTGGTGCGGCTCAGGGTGACCGCCGAGAACTCCGCAAGACGGCCGAGGAAGTCCTCGACGTTGTCCGTCGACATGAGCAGATCCTGCAGTTGCAGGGCGGCTTCGTCCCCGGCGTAGTTGTTTGCCATGCCTAAATCTAAGGCGGGATACCACCGCCGGACAACCCGAACAACCGGGTTACGCCTTTGGCGCACTCCGGCTCAGCAGTCACTTCCGGAGCAACAACAGCTTTGACCTAGACGTAGCCGTCCACGATCGCGGCGGCAATTTCCCGGTAAGCGCGCCGCGTTTCCGGCCGCAGGACGTCCAGGGTCACGAGGTCGCCGTCGGCCACGCCGCGGTCGTGCGGGACCGCGATCAGCTGGCGGCAGATGCCAGACAGGTGTTCCTCGATGGCGTCCTTGTCCACCCGGCTGGAGACCTCGTCCTTGTCCGTGATGACAACGACGGCGTTGCTGGCGAGGTCCGCGTAGCCGTGGCTGGCCAGCCAGTGCAGCGTGCTGCGGGCCCGCTTGGCGCCGCTGACGGCATAGCCTGCCGCGATGATCAGGTTGTCCGCCGACTGCAGGATGCCGCTCATCGCGTTGTGAGTCACGCCGGTGCCGCAGTCAATGAGCGCCACCGAGTAGTAACCGGAGATGAGTTTGCGGATCCGCAGGTACTCCTCCGCCGTCAGGGAGTCCGAAACCTCGGGATCCTGTTCGCCGGCAATGAGGTGCAGCCTGCCGGCATGGTGCATGTACCGGGCAAGGGCCGTGAGGGAATCGATGGATTCGATGTTCTTGAGCAGGTCCGTGATGGTGCGGGGACTTTGTTGCTGGTAGATCCCCTCGCCGAGGGCACGCTCTACGAGGTCCCCGGAGTCGGGGTTCGCGTCGATCGCACAGGGCGGATCGCCGCGGAATTCGGCCAGGGTCAGGCCGACGCCGACGGTCGTGGAAGTCTTGCCGATCCCGCCCTTGAGGCTCAGGACGGCCGTGTTGTAGCTGCCCTGGAGTTGGCGGGAGATCCGCCGTGCCAGCTCGTCCTCTTCGCGCTGCCGGGCGCTCGGGCCGAGGTTCAGGCCGCCGCCGGTCAGGTTGTAGAGGGCGCCGCGGAATCCGCCGACAGGCCGCGGTTTCTGCTCGCGGACAAAGAGGCCGGGGGAACTGATGAAATCGGGCACCGGCGCCTCGGCGAGGGCCGCAGACCGACTGGCCGAACGGGTGGAGCGGCTCGGCTGTGCCGGCACGGCTGGGGCAGCCCCGGGGGCGGGCGGCGTTACGACCGGATCCTTGGACGGCTTGGCCGGCTGCGGGCGCGCGGGGGCGTCGGCAGCGGCGGCGGCCTCCGCCCAGGAACTGCTGGGGGCGGTGGGGCGCTGCTCGGCCTGGTCGCTGGAAATGATCGGCATGGTTCCTGTCCAGGCGTCGGAGTCATCGCCGCGGCGGCGGTCTCGCCGTCGCGGGAGTTGGGCCTGCTCTGCGGCTGCTTGAGCGTCGGCAAGGGCGTCGGCGGTCTTGTTCTCGACCGGTTCTGGCATGTTCGTTCCCCCCAGGGATCACAGCGCAGACCGCTGCAGTGCTCGATTGACATCGTTCAAGGAACAAGTCTAGGGGCAATGATGAGCACCCTTACCATCGGGTGCCCATCCCGTCCCTAGTGGTTCGCCCGCGTTTCCTGCAGGCGTTTGATGAACCAGCGCGACTGCTCGGGCCCGTACGGCAGGATCGGGATCGCCTTGGTCGCGTCGTCCGGAGTTTCCCGGGTGGCCTGGGTTGCCTGCCGCGCCGCGGTGGTCATGGTGTCCGCCATGGTCTTGACGAACTCATCCGAGCACGGCTCGCCGTGACCGGGGACCAGGAACTCGTAGCGGTGCCGCAACGCGGACAGGTGCCGGAGGGCGTCCGCCCAGTCTTCCGGGAAGGAGTCCTCGAAGGAGGGATGCGAACCCTGTTCCACCAGGTCACCGGCGAAAAGCGTGCTCGCCGTGCCCACGAGGAGGTCGCCGTCGGTGTGGCCGTTGCCCAGATAGAACAAGGTGGCGGTCTGCCCACCCAGGTCCACGAGGACCGGCTGGTCCTTCACGATCGCGTTCGGAACCACCAGCTCGACGTCGGTGCCCTGGCCCGCGGCCATCTCAGGCTCGTCCGCGGTCACCAGCCGGCGCTGCTCGTCGCCGTTCTCTTCAATCTCTGCCGCACAGTTCTCGTGCGCCCAAAACTCCGTAACGCCGTCGGCGGCAAAGACAGCATTGCCGAAGAAGTGGTCGTAGTGGGCATGCGTATTGACGACGACGAGCGGCAGCGCGGTCTTTTCGCGCACGGCGGCCAGGATCTCGCGGCCCTGCCGGGGGCCGCCGCCGGTGTCGATCACCATGGCGCGTTCAGTGCCGACGACCAGTCCCGTGTTGAGCCAGGAACCTTGAGTTGTCAGTACGTAGTTGTCCGGACCGACCTCGAGCCAACGTGACATTAAATCTCCGTAATTCCGACGCTTTTCGTGTTGCTTGGTGCGATGTTCAGGCCTCGATTCTACCCACGGCCGGCCGGCAATGCCCGGAGGCGGCGCCGCCGGAACTGCTCCCTGTCCGCCCGGGAGCCATCGCCGTGCGCACCCGGAGGGTGTAGCGTGTGGGCTACCTTATTTGATCCGCCATGTGCTCCGCCGAACGATCGAAAGGTGGCTCCCGTTGGATTCCGGCACATCGCTGGAGCGGCTGGTGTTCTTCAGCGATGCCGTCTTCGCCATCGCCCTGACCCTCTTGGCCCTGGACTTGAAGCTGCCCGAGGGTATTCCCGCAGCCGATCTGGATGACGCCCTCGTGGAGGCTTGGCCGCAACTGTTCGCGTATGCGCTCTCCTTCCTCATCATCTCCAGGACCTGGATGTCCCACAGGGCCGACTTCGCCAGGATCGAGCATTTCAACGTGAATCTGGCCAGGCTGAATCTGGCCCTCCTGTTCTTCATCGCCATGCTTCCCGCGCCCACGTCCATCCTCAGCGACTACGGGGACGACCCCACCCCCTGGCCAAGCGTGCTGTATGCCACCAATATCGCAGCGGTCTATCTCACGATGGCGGCCATCTGGGCGTATGCCGAGCGGGCTGGCCTGATGGAGCCGGAGATGGCGCCGCGGGTCCACCGGCCGGTACTCAATGCCCGGATGGTCGGTGCCGCAATCTTCCTGTTCTCAATTCCGGCGGCGTTTGCGCTTAACTCCTACACCCCGCTGCTGTGGCTGCTGCTCTTGCCGGCGCCCTGGGTGACGCACCGGCTTTCAGCCCTCCGGCACGCCGGGAAGGGGACCGCGCAGGGCTGACTGTGCGGCCCCCTCACGCGCCAAACTCACAGGTCCGCGAGGGCCGTTCCCGGAGTCTCGATCGCGTCGGCGACGTAGCGCAAGAAGCCGCCGGCTGTGCCGCCGTCGCACACGCGGTGATCAAAGGTCAGCGTCAGTTCGGTGACCTTGCGCACGGCAAGTTCGCCGTTGACCACCCAGGGCTTGTCGATGATTCGTCCGACGCCGAGGATGCCCACCTCGGGGTGGTTGATGATCGCGGCGGAGCCGTCGACACCGAACACGCCGTAGTTGTTCAGCGTGAAGGTGCCGCTGCCCAGTTCCGCCGGGGTCGCCTTGCCTTCGCGGACGACGGCGGTGAGGCGGCGGATCTCGGCGTCCAGTTCGCGGGCGCTGAGCTTGTCCGCATTGCGCACCGACGGCACCATCAGTCCGCGCTCGGTCTGCGCCGCGAACCCGAGGTTGATGCCGTCGAACTCGACGATCTCCTGCATCGTGCCGCCTGCGGCATCCTCTACGGTCACGATCCTGGTGTTGAGCGCGGGGTACTTCTTCAGCCCGGCGGTGACGAAACGGGCGATGAACGCCAGCAGGCCCGGCGTGTTGTGCGGATCCTGCTTCTTCAGGGCAGCGCGCATCTCCACGAGCGCCGTGGCGTCCACGTCCACCCACACCGTGGCTTCCGGGATCTCCGACCGGCTGCGGGTCATGTTCGCCGCAACGGCCTTTCGCACTCCCCGAACGGCGGTGCGCCCCGAAATGCCCAGCCCGGTCCGGGCATCCGTGCCCGCGGCGGCGGTGTCCGCGACCGGCACGCCGGCAGGCTCCTCGGCACGGCTGGCCGCCACGGGGGCGGGCTGGATGGCCGCTTCCACGTCCCGCCGCATGATGAGGCCGCTGGCCCCGGACCCCTGGAGTCCCCCCAGGTCAACCCCATGATCGCGCGCCATCCGGCGGACCAGCGGAGAAATAACGGCTCCCAATTTCCCGGGAACCCGGGTCCGCAGAAGCAGAAGGTCATCGGCAGCCTTCTCGGCCTCAGACACGCCGCTGGCCGGCTCGACGACCGAAGTAGCGGCGGCCCGCCTAGGAGCCCGGCTCCGCCGAGCAACCCCCTGCCCGCCGGGAGTCCCATACCCAATGAGGACATTCCCAGACCCAGCCTTCTCCTCCTCACGGTAAGCCTCAGCGGCAACAGCGGCCGGCGAGTCAGCAGGAGCGCCAGGCGACAATCCAGCATCAGGCGACTCGGCGACAGCGGAAGGCGAGCCAGCGGCGAAACCAGCCGGCGCGGATGATGCCGCCCCGGGAGTGGCATCGGGCCTGTCGGAGCCGGACGGCATGCTGCTTGCAGCAATGCCGTCCGGCGAAGGGGCGGGGGCGGCATCATCCGCGGCGGCCCCCACGGCGGAACCACCCGCGGCGGGCCCCGCACCGGAAGCGGCGGCGGCCCCACCAGCGCCGGCGGCCCCACCAGCGGAAGCACCGCCGGAGACGGAAGCCCCAGCAGGCATCACCGAGATCAGTGGCTTCCCGACGTCGAGCGTCTGCCCGGGTTCGCCGTGCAGTATGGCAACGGTTCCGGCGTACGGCGAGGGCACCTCCACCATGGACTTGGCCGTCTCCACCTCGGCAATCGGCTGGTCCACGCGGATCTCGTCGCCCACGGCCACGAGCCAGCTGACGAGTTCGGCTTCGGTCAGGCCCTCGCCGAGATCCGGCAGGAGGAATACTTTCGGTTCGCTCATGGTCAGTCTTCCCACTGGAGGTCGTCAACGGCGTCGAGGATGCGGTCCACGCCGGGCAGGTAGTAGTGCTCGAGCTTCGGCGCCGGGTACGGCACGTCGAAGCCCGTGACGCGGCGGATCGGCGCGGCGAGGTGGTGGAAGCAACGTTCCTGCACCCGGGCCACGATTTCCGAGGCGACGGAAGCGAAGCCGTGGGCCTCGGCGATGACCACGGCGCGGCCGGTCTTGCGCACCGAGGCGCAGACTGTCTCGTCGTCGAACGGCACGATCGAGCGGACGTCGATCACCTCCAGCGATCGGCCTTCCTCGGCCGCGGCGGCCGCGGCGGCGAGCGCCGTCGGGATGGAGGGTCCGTAGGCAATCAGGGTCGCGTCCGTGCCGGGGCGGGCGACGGCGGCGCGGCCTTCGGAGGACGTGCCGCGCGCGGTGTTGGCGGCGTGCTCGGAGCGCAGCGCCTCCAGGTCCACCTGGTCCTTGGACCAATACAGCTTCTTGGGCTCCATGAACATGACGGGGTCATCGGAGTCGATGGCTTCGCGGAGCATCCGGTAGCCGTCCGCCACGGTGGCGGGGGTGAAGACCTTCAGGCCGGCGGTGTGCGCGTAGTAGGCCTCGGAGGAGTCGCAGTGGTGTTCCACTCCCCCGATGCCGCCGGCGTACGGGACGCGGATGACCATGGGCAGCTTCACGGCACCCTTGGTGCGGTTGTGCATCTTGGCGACGTGGCTGACGATCTGTTCGAAGGCCGGGTAGGCGAACGCGTCGAACTGCATCTCGATGACCGGGCGCATCCCGTTCATGGCCATGCCCACGGCCATGCCGACGATCCCGGATTCGGCCAGCGGGGTGTCGAAGCAGCGGCTCGGCCCGAACGTCTTGGTGAGGCCGTCGGTGATGCGGAAGACGCCGCCGAGCATGCCGACGTCCTCACCGAAGACCAGGACCGAGTCATCTGCGTGCATGGCGTCGGCCATGGCGGTGTTCAGGGCCTTGGCCAGGGTGATGGTCTGTGGTCCCGTCTTTGCTGCCTGCTGCTCAGCGGCGGCCGCCGCGGTGGCGGCGGCGCGGGCCGTGGCGGCGCTGACGTTGTTGTTCGCCTCGGAGGACGTGGTGACGGTGGGGCTCATTTCCCGGACCCCTTTGCAATGGATGCGGCTGAGGTGGGTGCGGCGTCGCGGGCCAGTTCGTCGGCGAGCATGGCGGACTGCTCCTTCAGCTGCTGGGTGGGTGTCGAGAAGACGTGGTTGAACAGGTCCTGCGGGTCCACCGGGACGTCTTCGCCGAGGCCGTCGCGCAGCTGGGTGGCTACAGCCTCGGCTTTCCCGGCGATCCGGTCGGCGGCTGCGTTGTCGAGCAGGCCGCGGCCGCTCAGATAGGTCTGCATCCGGCTCAGCGGGTCCTTCGCGACCCATTCGGCGACCTCGCTGTCCTGCCGGTAGCGGGTGGCGTCATCGGCGTTGGTGTGCGCCTGCATCCGGTAGGTGTGCGCCTCCACCAGCAAGGGGCCGGAGCCTTCGCGTGCGAGCTTGACGGCGCGGCCGAGCACGGCGAGCAGCGCGACGACGTCGTTGCCGTCCACGCGTTCGCCGGCCATGCCATAGCCCACGGCCTTGTGCGCCAGCGACGGCGCGACGGACTGGTGCGCCAGTGGCACCGAAATGGCGTACTGGTTGTTTTGGACGAAGAAAACCACCGGCAGATGGAAGACGGCAGCGAAATTCAGGGCTTCATGGAAGTCGCCCTCACTCGTGGCGCCGTCGCCGCACATGGCCAGGACCACCGTGTCCTCGCCGCGCAGCTTGGCGGCGTGGGCCACGCCGACGCCGTGCAGCAGCTGGGTGGTCAGCGGAGTGCACTGGATGCCGACCTTGTGTTCGGCGGGATCGTAGCCGCCGTGCCAGTCGCCGCGGAACAGCGTCATGGTCTGGACGGGGTCCACGCCGCGGGCCATCACGGCCACGGAGTCGCGGTACGTCGGGAACAGCCAGTCGCCCTCGGCGAGGCACAGCGCCGCAGCAACCTGGCAGGCCTCCTGTCCGTGGCTCGAGGGGTACACGGCCATCCGGCCCTGCCGCACGAGTGCGGAGTTCTGGTCATTGACGCGGCGCCCGACGACGAGCTGCTCGTAGGCAGCCAGCAGTTCGGTATCGCTGGGGAGGCCATATTCGTGTCCGGGCTGGGTGCCCTGCTCAGTGTGCGGGTTCAGCGTCCCGTCGGGGCCGACCATCTGGATCTGGTGGCGGGCAGGGAGCATGTAGTCCTCGGCCGTGATGCCAAACTTGTGCACGGCCTCGCTGGCTGGATCCTGTTGCCCGGCCGGCTGTGGCGCCGTGTCTTTAATCGCAGGCTCCTGGGCGGTGTGGTCCGCGGAGATCGTCATTGGTCCGTCCTTCTGTTGCCACTAATCTTTCCCAGTATGGCGCCGGCCGATGTTTCGTATCCACCGTTGCCGGAAATCGTGGAGAAGTCCCAGAATTTGCCCTAATCTTGAAGACAAATTGTAAGTGTGAGCTGGATTACGGGCAGGGGTTGTGGACGAAATGGCGGAGCTTGAGGAGGACCAGGCGGCGGTGCCACTGGACCATGTGGACCGGAACATCATTGCCGAGCTCACCCGGGACGGCCGGATGTCTGTGACGCAGGTGGCGGAGAACGTCCACATTTCGCGTGCCCACGCCTATACCCGGATAGCCCGGCTCACCGGCGAAGGCGTCCTGACCAAGTTCACTGCGCTAGTGGATCCCATCAAGGCCGGCCTGAAGTCCTCCGCCTACGTAACACTGAAGGTGCGGCAGCATTCGTGGCGCGAGCTGCGCGAACTCCTGCGCGCCATTCCCGAGGTCCACCACATCGCCCTGGTGGGCGGGGACTTCGATGTCATCCTGCTGGTGCGTGCCGTCGACAATATTGACCTTCGCCGGGTGATCTTCGATCAGCTGCAGTCCATGCCGGGCGTCCTGGATACCCAGACGTTCCTAGTGTTTGAGGATCTCGATACGAGGTAGGGCTTGCGCAACCCCAGCCGCTAGGCCTGTGGTCCGTAAAGGGCCAACAATTGCGCACTGACTGCCTCAATGCTGAACGTCGTTGCGAGTCCCTTGTACCCGTTGGATACCAAGCTGTCCCGCCGCGCCTTCCCGGACAGGATGCGCTCGACGGCGTCCGCCAAGCTCTCCGGCGTGCCGTCCGTCAATTCGGCGGCTTTGAGGAACGCCAGTTGAGGGGCGATTCCCGAGTCGAGAGTGGTCACCACCGGAGTCCCCGAGGCAAGGGACTCGAGGACGGTCATGGGGAAAACCTCCGCCGTGCTCGGGAGCACGTAGACGGCAGCCTGGGCAAGACGATTCACGGCCTGTCCCGTCGGCAGCACTCCTTCATAGAGCAACGACTTTTCGAGGGATTGTTCCTTCACAAAGGCCATGAGGGGCGCCAAGTCGCCCTCATCCGGCCCCACGACCACACAGGTCACGGGGACTCCCCTGTCGACCAAAATTTTACTCATCCGGGCAAAGTTCATAACCCGCTTTCGCGGGTGCAGTCGCGCGAGGAACAAGACCTCGTCCGACTTACGCCGGAGTTCCCGGACGGGCCGAACGGAGATGCCGTTAGCGACCCTTGCAACGACGACGGGCCCCCCGGCGACCTCCTCGAGACCCAGTTGCTCCCTTGCAGTGAGTGCCAGGACGCTTCGCGCACGCGATAGAACCTCCCTGGTTAGCAAGCGGTCCAGAAGCCGGGCAAGAAGCCGGCCGTCCGGCATAACCATGCCGTGTGTCTGCACCACCGGCCTGACGTGCCGCGACACGGCCCGAGCTGCCGGAAGCGTGATCAGATCGCGGGCGAGATGGATGTGAACCACGGCGCCGCTTCGGGCGCGAGCGTGTGCGGCTCGTGCCAGGCCCGGCGCCCAGAGCCCGCTAAACCCGTGAGGCCAAACCCGGAGCACTTTGAAAAGGGTGACTTTGACACCTTCGGCTTGGACAACGGCCTCCCCGTCCCAACCCGCCATCAATTCCACGTCGTGTCCTTGGCGGGCAAGTTCGGTCAACTGGGAAATGGCCACCGCGATGGGCCCCCCGAATGCGCCGTCTGCCGAAACGTACGTGACTATGTGGACGATTCTCACTGCTGCCCTCCCACTCCAGGCCTGCACCCGACAGGGAGCAGGCGTGCCCAGTCTCAGAACTTTTGTCCGGAATTCCCCTGGGCATCATTCTTACATTCGGAAGCAGAAAGGGCGCATGGCCGGCACTAGCGGCTGGGCTCGTGACCATGCGCGGCATTGCCTAGGAGATTTTCCCGGGGAAGACAAGTGGTCGGTACTCGTGCCGGGGCTGACTTGCCGCTCATAGGATCATCACCAGCACCCGGATTTTCCTATCAGGATCACAAGTTTCTACCAGTATTTGGCGGTCTCATTGGCAAGAATCACCATCATCGGGCTAAATTACGCTCCGGAGCGGTCCGGTAATGCTCCGTACACCACAAACCTGGCGAAAAACCTCGCCGCTGCCGGCCACTCCGTGAGTGTTCTGACGGGCTATCCGCACTACCCTGAATGGCAATGTCATCAGGGCTACGACGGCTGGAAGAAAACGGAGTCCCGTGACGATGTCAGGATAAAGAGGCTTCGTCACTATATTCCAAGAAAGCCCACCGGTTTCCGGAGAGTTCTGATGGAACTGACTTTCGGGTTGCGGGTTATCGCCGCCCGCTGGGACGAGCCCGATGTCATTGTCTTGGTTAGTCCCGCGCTCATCTCCACGGGCCTGGCGGCCGTCTGGGCCCGGCTGACCAAGAAGAAGACGCCTTGCCTTATTTGGGTGCAGGACCTGTACAGCGCGGGCGTCGTGGAAACAAGCATGGCAACCGGCCGGTTGGCGCGCCTGGCCATCCGGCTGGAGTCAACGATTCTGGGCCGTGCCGACGGCATTGTGGCCATTCACGAACGGTTCCGCAGGTACATCGCCGACGCCTTGGACATTTCCGATCGCAAAGTCCGAGTCATCCGGAACTGGACCCACCTGCCGCCGGCCCCGGCCGCAGGGCAGCAGGATCTCCGAGAAAAGCTCGGCTGGAATAACGACGACACGATTGTTCTCCACGCCGGAAACATGGGCAAGAAACAGGGACTGGAAAACGTCGTAGCAGCCGCACGCCTGGCAGAAGCAGGCAACAGCGCTGTGCAATTCGTCCTCATGGGAGACGGAAACCAGCGGGCGGCACTGGAGGTGGCCGCCGAAGGAATACGCAACATATCCTTTGTCGATTCACTTCCGGACGCTGAGTTCCAAACTGCACTTACCGCCGCGGACGTCCTGCTGGTGAACGAACTCCCCGGCGTAAAGGAAATGTCGGTGCCGAGTAAACTCACGTCCTACTTCAATGCGGGCGTGCCGGTTCTCGCAGCCACAGACCGGGGCAGCGTTACCGCGGAAGAAATCGCCGCCGCCGCAGCCGGAGTTCGTGTCGATGCAGATAATCCAGCCGCCTTAGTGGCAGCCGCCGAGGTGCTCGGCTCCGACAAGAACCTTTCCCGTGAACTCGGGGGAAACGGCCTGAGGTTTCGGCAGTTAACACTCTCCGAAGCAACAGCTATGGCCAAGTACAACGAATTTATTCACAGCTTTATTCAGGCGGGCAGCCTAAAGCCCGCGCACTTGATTCTTTCGCACATATGGGGGACAAAATGACCAAGCGCGCACTTATCACCGGCATTACGGGCCAAGACGGTTCTTACCTGGCGGAACTGCTCCTGAGCAAGGGGTACGAGGTACATGGCCTGATCCGCCGGGCCTCGACGTTCAACACCTCCCGAATCGATCACCTCTACGTCGATCCGCATGACCCCAATGCCAAGCTGTTCCTCCATTACGGGGACCTGAGCGATGGTGCCCGCCTCGTTACGCTACTGGCCCAGATCAGTCCGGACGAGGTTTACAACCTGGCCGCCCAGTCCCACGTTCGCGTTTCGTTTGACGAGCCCGAACACACGGCCGACACAACTGGCGTCGGCACCATCCGGCTCCTGGAGGCCGTGCGGATGTCGGGCATCGAAACGAGGTTCTATCAGGCGTCCTCATCCGAGATGTTCGGAGCAACGCCCCCTCCCCAGAACGAAGAGACGCTCTTTTATCCGCGGTCGCCCTATGGCGCGTCCAAGGTCTACAGCTACTGGATCACCAGGAACTACCGCGAGGCCTACGGAATGTTCGCGGTGAACGGCATCCTCTTCAACCATGAGTCTCCCCGCCGCGGCGAAACGTTCGTAACTCGCAAGATCACCCGCGCCGTCGCTGCCATCAAGGCCGGCAAACAGGACCTGCTATACATGGGTAACCTCGACGCAGTCCGCGACTGGGGCTATGCCGCAGAATACGTAGAAGGCATGTGGCGCATGCTTCAGGCCGACGAGCCGGAGGACTTCGTGCTCGCGACTGGCGGCGACTATACCGTCCGCGACTTCCTGCGGATCTCTTTCGATCATGCGGGCCTGAAGTGGGAGGATCACGTGCGCTTCGATGAGCGGTACCTCCGTCCGACCGAGGTTGATGCCCTGATTGGCGACGCCTCCAAAGCCCAGGAAATACTCGGATGGAAAGCCTCCGTCCATACGCCGGAACTCGCCCGCATCATGGTGGACGCCGATATCGAAGCCCTTAAGCACGCGGGAGACAGCTGGATCGACGGCGTGGACCTCGAGAGCTGGAAAAACTAGTGGGGACCGAGGTCCCCTTCGAGCCCGCCCCCTTGGACCGTGCAGGGACGTTCTACGTGGCGGGCCATCGCGGGCTGGTCGGCTCGGCAATCTGGCGGCATCTCGAGGACCAAGGATTCACGGACCTGGTCGGGTGCACCTCAGAGGAGCTGGACCTGAAGAACCGGGCCGGCGTCTTCGAGTTCTTCGCTGCCACCAAGCCCCGCTACGTTGTGCTCGCGGCAGCCAAGGTGGGCGGCATCCTGGCCAACAGCACCTACCCCGTGGACTTTCTCAGCGACAACCTTCGCATCCAGGTGAATGTTCTGGACGCGGCACGTGAGCACGGGGCTGAGCGACTTCTGTTTCTGGGTTCGTCCTGCATTTATCCGAAGTTCGCGGAGCAGCCCATTCGAGAAGAATCCTTGCTGACCGGCCACCTTGAACCCACCAATGATGCTTATGCAATAGCGAAAATTGCGGGCATCATGCATGTCCAGGCCATCCGACGCCAATACTCGTTGCCCTGGATCTCGGCGATGCCGACGAACCTTTATGGGCCCGGGGACAACTTCTCGCGGGAGGGCTCGCACGTTCTTCCCGCCCTAATCCGCCGGTTCGACGAGGCTGCGGCTGCGAAAGCCAGGAGTGTCACAAACTGGGGGACGGGTTCGCCGCGGCGGGAATTCCTGCACGTGGATGACATGGCGTCGGCCTGCCTGCATCTGCTGGAGCACTATGACGGAGCGGCCCAGGTCAATGTGGGGACGGGGACGGACGTCACGATCAAGGAGCTGGCCTCCATCGTGGCGGAGGCTGTCGGTTACGACGGACGGATATCCTGGGACGCAGCCAAGCCCGACGGCACGCCGCAGAAGCTGCTGGATGTATCCAAGCTCGCCGACGCAGGCTGGTCGGCCCGGATCAGCCTGGCCGACGGGGTCAAGAGCACCGTCGAATGGTACAGGGCGAACAGCGACCGCCTCAGGGCCTGAACCCCCGATGGACTGATCGGTCAGCTTCCCTGGGTTGACCGATCAGCTGAGGAAGTCCTTCATCCAGGCCCGGAGCTCTTCGCCGAACTCCACCCGGTCAGCGGCGATCGAGAGGACGGCCTTGAGGTAGCTCAGTTTGTCTCCGGTGTCATACCGGCGGCCCTTGAAGACCACCCCAAATACGCCGCCGCCTGCGCAGTCGG
This sequence comes from Arthrobacter sp. NPDC058192, assembly GCF_042883665.1. NCBI lineage: Bacteria > Bacillati > Actinomycetota > Actinomycetes > Micrococcales > Micrococcaceae > Arthrobacter > Arthrobacter sp. NPDC058192. The sequence goes on from NZ_JBHVVJ010000005.1 coordinate 128,539, forward strand.
ATACGGCGAGGGTCTGCAGCGCATCGGTGAGCTGGATTTCGCCGCCACGGCCGGGCGGGGTGTCCTCCAGGACGTCGAAAATCTCCGGATGCAGGACGTAGCGGCCGATCACGGCCAGGTTGGACGGCGCGTCGGCGGCGTCGGGTTTTTCCACCAGGCGGTTGATTCGAACGTGGTCCTGTCCCCGCACTGCCGAGATGTCGGCACAGCCATAGGCGCTTATTTGCGCCGGGTCCACCTCGATCAACGCGACGACGGAACCCCCGGTCCGGGCCTGGACCTCAATCATGGCAGTCAGCAGTTCGTCCCGCTCATCGATCAGGTCATCGCCCAACAGGACGGCGAACGGCTCGTCCCCCACGTGCTGGCGGGCGCACAGGACAGCGTGGCCGAGGCCCTTGGGGTCGCTCTGGCGCACGTAGTGCAGCGGGCCCAGGCTGGAGGCGTGGCGGACGGCTTCCAGCCGGTCGGTGTCGCCCTTAAGTTCGAGCGCCCTCTCCAGTGCGGGCTCTCGGTCGAAGTGGTCCTCCAGCGCACGCTTCTGGCGTCCGGTCACCATCAGCAGATCGGTCAGCCCGGCCCGGACGGCCTCTTCCACCACGTACTGGATGGCCGGCTGGTCCACCACCGGAAGCATCTCCTTGGGCATGGCCTTTGTCGCCGGCAGGAAGCGCGTTCCCAGTCCGGCGGCAGGTATGACAGCCTTAGTTACAGTTTTGCCCAGAGTCATAACCGAACTTTACAAGCGGCTACGGGAAATGAGAATGCCTCGGGGCAAAGACGAGTAGCGCTTCAACCCGGGCCGGCACCGCCTGTGCGGTCGCCTGTCAGCCCTTGAAAACCGGGCTGCGCTTCTCCTGGAAGGCACGGAAACCCTCGGCATAGTCCTCGCTCTTGCACAGCCGCGCCTGCTCGGCGTTCTCTTCTTCCATGGCCGCCCACAATCCCAGCCGCTGGTCCCGGATGTGCGCCACGAGCTCCTTGCTGGCCCGGAACGCTCCCGTCGCGCCGGTGGCCACCGTGGCCACGATCGACCGGGTGGCCTCGAGCAGGTCCGCCGCGGGCATGGCCCGGCTGAAGAGGCCCTGCGCCACGGCATCGGCGCCGCTCATGAGTTCGGCCGTATAGATCAGGTCCAAGGTCCGGTGCATGCCGAGGCGTTCGCTGAAATACCAGTGCCCGCCGGAATCGAGGGTGGCGCCGAGCTTCGCGAACGGCGAGCCGAACTTGGCGTTTTCCGCCACGTACACCACATCCGTGGCCAGCAGCAGGCCGAGCCCGACGCCGAGGCAGGCGCCCTGGGCGGCGGCGAAGGTGGGCGCGGGGAAGGCGCTCATTTTCTTCAGCAGGGGCTGGACGAGGCCGCCCAGGTATGCCTGCGCGTCGTCGCTTTCCGGGGTCACGCCCGCGATGTCGCGGCCGGCGCAGAAGGCGCGCCCCTCGCCGCGGAGCAGCAGGGCCCGCACCTCACCGCGTCCGGCGGCGTCAGCGGCATCGTCGTACGCCCGGGAAAGATCCGCCAGGGCCTGCTCGTCGAGGGAGTTCAGCTTGTGCGGCGCGTCGAGCACTACTTCGGCGACGCCGCCGTCGATGGAGAGGGAAATCATGGGGCTCCTTGGTTGGGAAAGGCCTGGCGGTTGAAGGAAACCTAGACGTCGAAGTCGACCGTGACTTCCGGGGTGGTGGGGTGGGACTGGCAGGTCAGGACATAGCCCTTGTCGAGCTCGTCCTGCTCCAGGGCGTAGTTCTCGTCCATGGTCACCTTGCCGGTGACGACCTTGGCGCGGCACGTGCCGCACACGCCGCCGGCGCAGGCGAACGGCACGTCGGGGCGGACCCGGAGGGCGGCGTTGAGGATGGATTCCCGGGCGTGGGTGGGGCTCGCGACTTCGCCCTGCAACCCGTCCAGCTTGAAGGTGATCTTGTACGTGTCCTGCGACTCATCGGCGATCACGGGCCGGCCGATGTTGCCTTCGGGGCGGTCCGGCTTGCCGGAGGTGAACAGTTCGAACCTCACGTGCTCCGGGGCGACGCCGCGCGCGGCAAGGGTGTCCCGGCACAGCTGGACGAGTTCGAACGGCCCGCAGAGGAACCATTCGTCGACGTCGTCCGCGTGGATGGCGGTGCCCAGCAGCGCCTGGAGTTTCTCGGCGTCGATCCTGCCGCTGAGCAGCGGCGCGATCCGCTGCTCGCGGGAGAGCACGTGGTGCAGCGCCAGCCGGGACGGGTACTTGTCCTTCAGGTCCGCGAGTTCCTCGAGGAACATCACGTCCATGGCGGCCTTGTTGGCGTAGATGAGGTCGAAGCGGGTCTCGGGGTGGGCCGCCAGCAGGGTGCGCGCGATCGCGATGACGGGGGTGATGCCGGAGCCGGCGGCGATTGCGACGAAGGAACCGGGCTCCCCCGCCAGCTGTTCCGGATCGTTCATGGAGGTCATCACGTTTTGCTCCACGGACCTGCCGTCGCGGCCGTGCTTGGAGACGAAGGCGCCCATGGGGCTCATGACATCCAGGACGTCGCCCGCCTTGAGTTCGGCGTTGGCCCAGGTGGAGAACTGGCCGCCGAGGTCTTTCTTGATGGCCACGCGGATTTCGCTGCTGCCGTCCGCGAAGCTGCGGGGTTCGGCGCAGATGGAGTAGCTGCGGCGGATCTCGTGCGGCTGCCCGTCGGCGTCGGGCAGGGTGGTGCGCAGGGCCACGTACTGGCCCGGGAGGTAGTCGTATTGTCCCGCGAGCCCGGCCGGGACCGCGAACGTCACCTCGATGGCGTCGTCGGTGAGCCGGCGGACCTCGTCTACCGTCAGGGAGTGAAAGGACGCGCGACGGCGGCCGGCGGCTGCGGCCGACTCCGCGGCGGTCTGGCGGACAACAGTCATTTCAGGCACCTGTTCCTTACAAAACTTTGAAGTAGTCGAACGGTTCCTTGCAGTCCTGGCACACGTAGAGCGCCTTGCAGGACGTGGAACCGAAGCGGGTGAGTTCTTTGGTGTTCAGCGATGAGCACTGGGGGCACTTGACGGCGAGCGAGAGCCGGACCGGGCCGGCGTGCCGGGAGGCGTTGGAATGGCCCGACGGCGGGGCGATGCCGTAGCGCTCGAGCTTGGCCCTGCCGGCCTCGCTCATCCAGTCGGTGGTCCAGGCCGGGGACAGGACCAGCTCCACGTGCACTGCGGGATAGCCCGCCGTCGCGAACGCCGTGGTCAGGTCATCGCGGATGGCGTCCATGGCGGGGCAGCCGGAGTACGTCGGCGTGATGGTGACCTGGACGGCCGGAACCATGCCGCCGTCGTCGAACAGTTTCACGTCCCGGAGGATGCCCAGGTCGGCGATGGTGAGGACGGGGATCTCGGGGTCGCAGACGGTGGCGGCCACCGCCCAGGCCTTCTCCTGGGCGGTGTTGCCCTGGGCGGCGGTGCGGCGATGCGCGGTTTCCGGCTCGGAGACAAACATTTCCATGGCGCCTACCAGCTGGCCCCGGGGTGCTCGCGGGCGAGCACCTGCATCTCGGCGAGGATGTAGCCGAGGTGTTCTGAATGCTTGCCTTCGCGGCCGCCGCCGCGCGCGGCCGGCACCTGCGGAGCCTCCAGTTCCGCCTCGGCCAGCACCTCACCGGTGAGCCGGTCGAAGTCCTCGCGCAGGCTCGACGGCTGCGGCGCGGCACCGGCTGCGCTGAGGCGGCCGGTGAGCTCGTCGTCGCGGAAAAGCTCATCCACGTAGGGCCAGATGACCCTGAACGCGCGGGTCATCCGCTGGCGTGACTCGTCGGTGCCTTGGGCCAGGCGCAGGACCCACTGGGTGCTGTGGTCCCGGTGGTAGTCCACCTCCTTGACCGCCTTGGCGGCGATGCCGGCCAGGGTGGCGTCAGTGGAGGAGGCCAGCCGGCGGTAGAGCTCGAACTGGTAGTAGCTGACCACGAACTGCCGGGCGATGGTGACGGCGAAGTCCCCGTTGGGCTGTTCGAAGAGCTCCACCGAGCGGAATTCTTGCTCGCCGCGGAAGTAGGCGAGGTCGTCTTCGCTGCGCCCGTCCAGTCCGCCGGCGTAGCTGAGGAAGGACCGGGCATGGCCGAGCTGGTCCAGGGCGATGTTGCCCAGGGCGACGTCCTCTTCAAGCTCGGGGGCCCGTGAAATCCAGTGCCCGAGCCGCTGGGCCAGGATCAGGGCGTCGTCGCCGAGCCGCAGGGCGAGCTCCGCTGCATCTTCGTCCGGCATGGCGGTGCCGCGGCTGACCGCCAGCGCGATGTCTTCGGGGCGCAGGGCGTTGCCCGGGGTGATCCGGGTGGCGCTCGCGGTGCCGTCGCCGCTGGCCCCGGCGCCGGACACGCCGACGGAGATGTCGCCGTGGCCGCCGTCCTGCTGGTCTGCGTGCGCGTCTGCGCTGGCGGGGACCGCCGTTTCGGGAGTGCTCACAGGTGCTTCACTCCCTCGCTCTTGGTGTAATACGTGGCGTGGCGGTAGTCCTTGCCCTGCGGCGACTCGAAGAATGCGCCCTTGGCGTCGGGGTCGCTGGAGGCGATGGCGTCCGCGGGGACCACCCAGATGGATACGCCCTCGTTGCGGCGGGTGTAGAGGTCCCGGGCGTTGCGCAGTGCCATTGCCGCGTCGGGGGCGTGCAGGGATCCGGCGTGGACATGGGAGAGGCCGCGGCTGGAACGGACGAACACTTCCCAGATCGGCCAGACGTTGCGGCCCGCGGCTCCGGCCTGGGCCTCCGCCGCTGCCGCCGCCGGGGTGGCGGGGCCAGCGGGGACCTTCGCCGCCTCGTTTGCTATTTCGGCGGCGGAACCGGCCGGAGCTTCGGGGTTGCCGTGTGGGCTCATGCTGCGTATTCCTTCTGCTTGGCGGACTGTTTTGCTACCTGTTTCGCCGCATACGCGGCCGCTGCTTCACGGACCCAGGCGCCGTCATCGTGCGCCTGCCGGCGCCGTTCCAGCCGCTGGGCGTTGCAGGGGCCGCGGCCGGCGAGGACTTCATGGAATTCATCCCAGTCCAGCGGCCCGTGCTCCCACTTCTTGGTTTCGTCGTTGAACCGGATGTCCTTGTCCGGCAGGGTCAGGCCGAGGACCTTGACCTGTTCCATCATCATGCCGACAAAGCGGTTGCGGAGCTCGTCGTTGCTGAACCGCTTGATGTTCCAGGCCATGGACTGCTTGGAGTTGGGCGAATCGTCATCCGGCGGGCCGAACATCATCAGGGCCGGGGCGTACCAGCGGTTCACGGCGTCCTGTGCCATCTGCTTCTGCTCGGGGGTGCCGTGGGAGAGTTCCAGGAGGATCTCAAAGCCCTGGCGCTGGTGGAACGACTCTTCCTTACAGACGCGCACCATGGCACGTCCGTAGGGGCCGAAGGAGGCCCGGCACAGCGGCACCTGGTTGGCGATCGCGGCGCCGTCGACCATCCAGCCGATGGCGCCCATGTCGGCCCAGGTCCGGGCCGGATAGTTGAAGATAGAGGAGTACTTGGCCTTGCCGTCCATCAGGTCCTGCATCATCGCATCCCGCGGCTGGCCGAGGGTCTCGGCGGCGGAGTACAGGTAAAGCCCGTGGCCGGCCTCGTCCTGGACCTTGGCCATCAGGATGGCCTTGCGCTTCAGGCTCGGGGCGCGCGAGATCCAGTTGGCTTCTGGCTGCATGCCGATGATCTCCGAGTGCGCGTGCTGTGAGATCTGGCGCAGCAGGGTCTTGCGGTATGCCGGGGGCATCCAGTCCCGCGGCTCGATCCGGGAGTCTTCCGCCATGACCCTGTCAAAGTAGGCCTGGCCTTCAGCATCACGCCGGGCCACATCTTCCGGGCTCTGTTCGTGGCGTGCCGGCGCTGGCTCGGCGGGCACTGACTGCAGGGTCTGCGATGCCATGGTTGCTCCTAATGCATTTCCGATAAATAATTACCGACCGTTCGTTCAGGATATGCGGGCAGCTGGAGATGCGTCAAGCACCGGCCCCGCCGCCGACGCGGCGGCGGGAGGGCAGCCGTGTTAAGTTGTTTGTTAGGGATCGCGAGGGATCGCGCCGACCTGCCAGCAACTCCGGAAAGAACCCGCACCGTGGAATCGCCTATGCCTGTAAGAATCCTCACCGTCTGCACCGGCAATATCTGCCGCTCCCCCGCGGCTGAACGCTTGCTGCAGGGTGGACTGGACAGACTGCTCCCAGGAGCCTTCGATGTGAGCAGCGCCGGCACCCGGGCCATGGCAGGCGACGCCATCCAGCCATTGTCCGCCGAGATCATCCGGCGCCTCGGTGGAACAGCGGAAGGATTCGCCGCCCGGCAACTCACCCCGGCGATCCTCCGCGAGGCCGACCTAGTGCTGACCATGACCGCCCGGCACCGGAGCGAAGTGATCCAGATGGATGCCTCCTTGCTCCGGCGCACATTTACCGTCCGCGAGTTCGCGCGACTGCTGACAGCGCTGGAACAGCGGGACAGTATGCGTGCTCCCGGGGCTGATCTGGTGGGCCTCTGGCGCGAATTGCCCGCCCAGGCCGCCGCAGTACGGCACCTGGCCCTCGCTGCGGACGCGTCAGAGAACGACGTCATCGACCCTTACGGCCGCGGCCCGGAAATATACCGGCAGATGGAAAACGAGCTCGCGCCCGCCCTCCTCACCATCCTGCGCTTCGCGCGGCTGAACACGGAACGATCAGACTGGGCCGAAGCGGACGTGGCTGGCACCCGGAAGTAGTGATCGCCGTGCCCGGTGTACTGTATTGGGGGCCGCCACCGCGCCTTCCGGCGCCTCCGGGCATCAGGGCCCGGCCGATTCAAAGGAACACATGACTCATCCGATCGACAGCGAAGAAATCACCGCCGAGACGCGTTCCCGCGGCCGCCGGCCAGGCAAGAAACGCAAGGGCCGCGGGGTCCTGATCGCCGTCGCCGTGGTGGTGGCGCTCGTCGCGGTAGTGGCAGGCGGCTACCTCTTCAACCTCGCCCACACGTTCGACTCCGCCAGCAGCAAGATCGAGCAGGCCTTCCCGGAGGAGTCCACGCGCCCGCAGAAAACGGGCACGGCCATCAACATTCTCGTGATGGGCAGCGACAGCCGTGGAGCCACGGAGTCTGACTCCGCGGCCGGAACTCCCACAAACCAGCGCGCGGACACGCTAATGCTCATGCATATCCCTGCGGACCGTAAGAACATCTACACCATGTCCATCATGCGCGATCTCTGGGTGAACATCCCCGGGCACGGCGAGGCGAAGATCAACTCGGCACTGGCCCTTGGCGGCACGCCCCTGATGGTGCAGACCGTCGAGTCGATCTTCCAGCAGCGCATCGACCACGTGGCGATGATCGACTTTGAGGGCTTCAAGGGCCTCACCGACGCACTGGGCGGCGTGACCGTGAACATCAAGGTGCCGTTTACCTCGACCGCACTGCCGGGCCAGTCCTTCGCCCCGGGCCAGCACACTTTTGACGGAACGCAGGCTCTGGCCTTCGTCCGCGAACGCCATGCCTACGCCGACGGCGACTACCAGCGGGTCCGCAACCAGCAGGAGTTCCTGCGGGCCATCATCAAGAAGTCGATCGCAGGCCAAACGCTGAGCAACCCGATCACCATCAACAACATGGTGGGTGCCGTCTCGCCGTTCGTCACTGTCGACAAGTCCCTGGATTCCGGGGCAGTGGCGGCCCTGGCGCTTGAGCTTAAGGACATCCGCGCGCAGAACACCGTCATGTTCACACTGCCCACCGGTGGCATCGGAACGTCCTCGGACGGCCAGTCGATCGTGCTGACCGACCCAAACGCCATCCAGCACATTTCTGCGGCGATGACCTCGGACACTCTGGGCGAGTACGTCGCGGCGAACAAGTTCGAGAACGGGAACTGATGCCCGCCAGCTGAGCCCGCGGGAGAGGCCCTTGGACCCATAGTCCGCGCCGGGCCGCGGTGGTAACGTCCGGTCATGGAGAACGCTCCGGAGCCCGATGCCGCGGCTTCCGCGGCGTCGCCGCCCCCTCCCCCGCCGGGCGAAGCCAGCCACCGTCGCCGTCGGATCATCCTGATTCTGGGGGTCCTGCTCGCGCTCACCGTCGGTGGCGCCGCCCTGGCGTACCTTCTCGCCCCGCCCCGGCCCGGCGCCCCCGCGACGGGCGGAGTTGAACTGCCGGCGGCCGCGCCCTCGACGCCGGCCAGCCCCGCGCCGTCGACGCCGACCCCCAGCCCCAAGCCTCGCCCCGTCGCGGTCAATATCCTGCTCGTCGGCAGCGACAGCCGGGTCAATGCGCGGGCGGCGGCGGCCGCCGGCACCGCCTCCGACCAGCGCGGGGACGCCCTGGTGTTCATCCACCTGCCGGCGAACCGGCAGGGAGTCTACGGCATCTCCATCATGCGCGACATGTGGGTCGATATCCCCGGCCACGGCAAGGCGAAAATCAACCTGGCGCTCGCACTAGGCGGGCTGCCCCTGATGGCGCAGACTGTCCAGGCGCTGTTCGGCCAGCACATCGACCACACCGTAATGCTGGATTTCCAGGGCTTCGCGGCTCTGACCGACGCACTTGGCGGAGTCGACGTCGACATCAAGCAGCCGTTCACCGGCACCGTGGATGACAGGGTGCACTTTGCGGCGGGCGTGAACCGGCTCAACGGGGTCCAGGCCCTGGCCTTTGTCCGCGAGCGCCACGCGTTCGCTGACGGCGACTACCAGCGGGTCCGGAACCAGCAGACGTTCCTGAAAGCCGTGATGGCCAAGATGGCGGCCGAAAGCAGACTGACGGACCCCGCTACCGTCCGGAAGCTCATCAAAACGGTGCTGCCGCATGTGACGCTGGATCGGAGCTTCACTCCGGCGTCGCTGGAAGACCTCGTTTTCAGCCTCCGCGGTGCGGCGCCCGGACGGGGAGTGTTCTTCACCCTCCCGACCGCCGGCACCGGTTTCAGCGCCGACGGCCAGTCGATCGTGCTGCCCGACAAGTCCGGCATCGCGGCTGTGTCGGCCGCGTTGGCCGCGGGGCGGCTCCCGCAGTACGCGGCCGTCCACCGCCTCGGTAACTGAGGTCCGGCGGAGCGGGCTTTCGATTGCGGAACTGGCGCTCCCGGCCCTACGCGGCGAGCCCCAAGGCCCTGGCGCGGCTACTGATCGGGGTGTCCCCGGCCGGGGCCAGGACGCTGATCTTGCATTCTGACTGGAGCGGATCGATGGCCCGCGGCAGATGGTGGGAAGCGGAGCACTCCTGCAACTGCTCCAGGGCCGCCGGCTCTACCCAGGCGTTGCTGACGTCCACCACCAGGCGGAGCCCTTCCTTCAAATGATTGGCTCGCTTTACCACCACATACAGCGCCTGGAGGCTCTTGGCCGTCACATGGCCCTGCGCTGCTACTTCTGCCTGACCACAATCGAGATCAAGCCGGACTAGGACTCGGAGTTTGTCGTTCAAAGGCTTCCCCTGTTCGTGCTCCTGGCCGCGACGCTGCGGCCGAGTACTCCTGGCCGCGACGCTGCGACCGAAGTCCAGCCTAGGGAGGCGGTGTGACGCAGGCAACATTTTGCTTCATATCCCGAAAGGGGGCGTTATCTTCGGCTTTATAGGCCCGGAACTGTTGATTGCCGGGTCAGGGGTGCGGTAATGGCGCTTCGCCGGCACGGCAGGGAGCACGGCGGCGCTCGCCCGGTAGCGAACGCGCCCCGCCCGCGCCGCCTGGCTTTATATATTGGGTCCATGACCCAGACTCCCGTGCAGCCCACCCCGCAGCCTCCCGTCGCCCGGAAGGTGCCCTCGATGCGCACCCACCATGGCGACTCGTTCGAGGACAACTACGAATGGCTGCGGGACAAGCAATCCGCGGAGGTGGTGGACCTCCTCAAGGCCGAAAACGCCTACCAGGAGGTGGTGACGGCGCACCAGGGCCCGTTGCGCGAGGCCATCTTCCAGGAAATCAAGGGCCGCACCCAAGAGACGGACCTCTCCGTTCCCAACCGCAAGGACGGCTGGTGGTACTACACGCGCTCGGCGCAGGGCAAGGAGTACGGCATCCACTGCCGGGTGCGCGGCCAGGACACCGGAGACCGTGTTGCGGACTGGACCCCGCCGGCCGTCGAGGCCGGCGTCGGGATCCCCGGCGAGGAAGTGCTCCTCGACGGCAACCTCGAGGCGGAAGGCAAGCCGTTCTTCGCCGTCGGCGGGGCCGCCACGACCATCGACGGCACCCTCTATGCCTACGCGGTGGACAACGCAGGCGACGAACGCTTCACGCTGCGCATCAAGGACCTGCGCACCGGCAAGTTGCTGCCGGACGTGATTGAGAACGTCTTTTACGGCATTTCCTTTTCCCCCGATGGCAGCCGGATCTTCTATACCGTGGTGGACGAGTCCTGGCGGCCGTACCAGGTGAAGTCGCACGTGCTCGGCACCCCCGTCAGCGCTGACGAGGTCATCTACCAGGAGGACGACGTCGCCATGTGGCTTGGCTTCGAACTCTCGGCCGACCGCAGGCACCTGGTGCTGAGCATTGGCTGCTCCGAGTTCAGCGAAACCCGGCTGCTGCGCTTTGATGACCCCGACGCCGGACTGCGCACCGTGATCTCCCGCGACGAGCGCATTCTGTACGAGGCCGAGCCGTTCCTGCTGGCTGACGCCGCCAGCGCTGGCGCTGGCGCTGGCCAGGAGCGGATCCTGCTCACCCACAACAAAGACGCCATCAATTCCATGGTCTCGCTGGTGGACCCGGACGAACTCGCAAAGCCGCTGGCCGAGCAGCACTGGAGCACCGTCGTCGCCCATTCAGACCAGGTCAGGGTCAACGGCGCCGGCGTGACCTCGACGCACGCCGTGGTCTCGGTCCGCAAGGACACCATTGAACGGGTGCAGGTCCTGGCCTTGGCCGGGCTGGGCACGGCCGACCAGGGCGCCGCGGTGGAGCCGGCCTTCGACGAGGAGCTGTACACCGCCGGCGTCGCGAGCTCCGATTACGAGGCGCCCGTGATCCGGATCGGCTATACCTCGTACTTCACCCCGTCCCGGGTCTACGACTTCGTCCTGCCCACCCCGGAGCTGCCTGCGGGCGAACTGCTGCTGCGCAAGGAGAGCCCGGTGCTGGGCGGCTACTCGCCGTCGGACTACGTCGCCACCCGCGAGTGGGCCACCGCCGCGGACGGGACAAAGATCCCGCTCTCGGTGCTCCGCCACGCGTCGGTCCGGCAGGATTCGACGGCGGCCGGCCTGGTGTACGGCTACGGCTCCTACGAGTTGAGCATGGATCCGGGGTTCGGGATCCCCCGGCTGTCCCTGCTGGACCGGGGCGTCGTGTTCGTGATCGCGCACATCCGCGGCGGCGGCGAGCTGGGCCGGCACTGGTACGACGACGGCAAGAAGCTGCGCAAGAAGAACACGTTCACCGATTTCATCTCGGCCACGGACTGGCTCGCCGGATCCGGCTGGGTGGATCCGGGCCGGATCGCCGCGATGGGCGGTTCCGCGGGCGGGCTGCTGATGGGCGCCGTCGCGAACCTCGCACCGGAAAAGTATGCCGCGATTGTTGCCGCGGTGCCGTTCGTGGACGCGCTGACCACCATCCTGGACCCCGAACTGCCGCTGTCGGCGCTGGAATGGGAGGAATGGGGCAACCCGATCACGGACCCGGAGGTGTACGCGTACATGAAGTCGTATACGCCGTACGAGAACGTCCGCGCCGTGGCCTATCCGAAAATCGCCGCGGTCACGAGTTTCAACGACACCCGGGTGCTCTACGTGGAACCGGCCAAATGGGTGCAGCGGCTGCGTGAAGTGAACACCGGCAGCGAGCCGATCGTGATGAAGATCGAGATGGAAGGCGGCCACGGCGGCGCCTCGGGCCGGTACGTGCAGTGGCGCGAACGGGCCTGGGACTACGCGTTCGCCGCTGATTCCTTGGGCGCCACGGAACTGCTGCCGGGGGCCGGGCTGAAGTAAAGCACCCTCCCCGGCCCTCATTGCCGGCCGTGGCTGGCCCGGGGTCTGGATTAACTCAGGGCCGGGCTTCACCTGGGGCGGCGTCCGGGTCGGGGTTCACCCCGCTGCTGCGCTGCACATTCGGGGACGGCGCCGGCTCGTCATCGGCCGGCCGCAAGGAGAACCAGATCGCAATTCCGGCGGTTACCGCGACGGCCACCGCCCCGGCAATCAACCATGCTTTCCCGGACGGCGTCCGGCTCGTCGCTACCGGGGCAGCCTTCGGCGCAACCCGTTTCAGGCCCTCGTGAACACGGGGAGCCAGAGTTTCCACTCCGCCGGCGAGCTCGTCAGCGAGCCGCCGCAAACCGGCCTGGATCCTCGGGGACGCAGATTCAACCCCGGAATCGAGCCCCGCCACCACTCGTTGCAGTGCCGCCTCGACCCCGGGAGTGGCCCACTCCCTCCCCTTGGTGAGCTGCGACAAGAGATTCTCTGAAAGATGGCGGACCTGATCCGCCTGGGCCGTAGGTGTTGCCGTGCGCATGGGTGCCTCCTCGATGAGTTGGATCCACCTAGCCTACGGCGGCCGGCGCCGTCGAAACAGGCCCCTCCCGGCGGCAGCGTTGGCGCTGGATCCGGCACTTGACCGGACCGGTTACGACCTGCAGCCGGTCCAGCGGGTCCTCATTACCGTCGCCGGCGCCGGGAAGCACCCCGGCCCGCTATGTACAAAAAATTGGTCACCATGCTTACTATTTACTGGCATATGGCACTCCGAACGTGGAACCTGCCCGCTGGGGGCGGGGCGTCGGAGGGTCCGGACCGGGCACACTGTGCCGGAGATGGAGTTTGTTATGAGCGCTGAGCAGGAACTGACCCCGCTGACCGATGATGAGCTGATGGCGCAGGGCGGAACGGCCCTTCCCGCGAAGGAAGTCGCCTCCGTCCTGGACCTTAACGCAGACCTGAACCTGGGCATCAGTGCCGCAGCACCGATCGACCTCGGCGTAGCAGCCAACGCCAACGTCGCCGCACCGATTGGTGCCGGCGCGTCCGCCAACGTCCTGTCCCTCGGTTCGGAATCCCAGGCGCTCGCAGACCAGGGCACCATCATCAACCAGGGCATCACGGGCGACGCCACGGCGCATTCGGTGCAGGACAGCACCCTCGACCAGGCCGCGGGGACCACCGGCGCCGATGGAACCGCCGACGCCGGGGCCGCCACTGCCGCGGATGCTCCCGCCGCGTCCACCGCCGGGGCCGCCCTTCCAAGCGACCCTTCGGGCGTTCTGCCGGACGGGACGGTCCCGGATCTGGGGGGCGCCTTGCCGGCCGACGTGCCCACGGCTGCCGGCGCCGCGGGCGCACTCAATGGCAATCTGCTCAACGTCGACGTGAATCTGGACGCCAACGCCGGCATTGCGGCGCCGATCAACGGTGCCGTGGCCGCCAACGCCAACGTCGCCGCGCCGATCGATGCGGCCGTCGGCGCCAACATAGGCTCGGTCGACAGCAACGCGTTCGCCGTCGCCCAGCAGGATGCCATCATCAACCAGGACATCCACGGCAATGCCACGGCCTCGGCTGACCAGCAGTCCAACCTGAAGCAGTAGCACCAAGATGAGCACTGTGCACGGAGGGCCGTCCGGGCAGGACGGCCCTCCGATCCCGTCTGCCACTGGCACCGGAACTGCCGCCGCGCGACCCGACGCGGGTGCCGGACCCCTTGCCGCACCGGGCACCGGTGCCGCCGGCCCGGCGTCGTCCGTGGCTACCGGCCAGCGCCCGGTGCCCGTGCAGGCCTCCGGCGTCCAGCTTCTCGGCGGCACGAAAGGCTCCGGGTACAAGGAGGCGCCCTCCCTGGTGCGGCGCGCCGACGGCCAGACCATCCAGCTGACCCGCCTGCTGTATCTGGTGCTCGAGGCCATCGACGGCCGCCGGGGCCTGGATGAGATCGCCGAGCACGCGAGCAGCAGGTTCGGCCGGCTGGTCAGTGCCGACAACGTGCAGACGCTCATCGACTCCCAGCTTCTCCCCCTCGGACTCCTGCGGCTGGCGGACGGTTCCGAGCCGGAGGTCAGGAAATCGAACCCGCTGCTGGGCATGCGCTTCCGGTGCTCCGTGACGGACCCCGACCGCACCCGCAGGCTCACGGCACCCTTCGCCGGGCTGTTCAACCCCTTGATCGTGGTGGCCGTGACCGCGGCCTTCCTCGCCACGTGCTGGTGGGTGCTGATGGTCAAGGGGCTGGCCTCGGCCACCCATGAAGCGTTTGCCAACCCCGGCCTGGTGCTCCTGATCCTGGTGGTCACGGTGTTCTCGGCCGGCTTCCACGAGTTCGGCCACGCCGCCGCCGCCCGCCGGGGCGGCGCCACCCCCGGGGCCATGGGAATGGGCCTGTACCTGATGTGGCCAGCCTTCTACACCGACGTGACCGACTCCTACCGGCTGGATCGGGGCGGCCGCCTCCGCACGGACCTGGGCGGCCTGTATTTCAACGCCATCGTGGCCGTCGCGATCATGGGCCTCTGGTGGGCCACCGGGTTCGATGCGCTGCTGCTGGTGGTGGTGACCCAGATTCTTCAGATGGTGCGGCAGCTGATGCCGATGGTCCGCTTCGACGGCTACCACATCCTCGCCGACGCCACCGGGGTCCCGGACCTGTTCCAGCGCATCAAACCCACCCTGCTGGCCCTGGTTCCGTGGCGCAAGACAGATCCCCAAGCCCGGCTTCTCAAGCCCTGGGCGCGAGCCGTCGTCACCATTTGGGTGCTGGTCACCGTTCCCTTGCTCCTTTTCAGCCTTGTCACGATGGTGCTGACGCTGCCGCGCATCCTTGGCACCGCCTGGGACAACGGCTGGAAGCAGCAGGCCATGCTCTCCCATAGCCTCTCCACCGGGAACGTTGCCGACGCCGCCGTCCGGGTCATCGCGATCGCCTGCATTGTCCTGCCGGTCCTGGGCATCTTCTACATCCTGCTGCGGCTGGTCCGGCAGTCCGCCACCGGCCTGTGGCAGAAGACCCGCGGGAAGGCCTGGCAGCGCGCCACCGCGCTCGCCGCCATCGCGGCGGTGGTGGCCGGCCTCGCGTGGGCGTGGTGGCCCGGCGCTGAGACCTACCGCCCGGTCCAGCCGTACGAGCGCGGCACGCTGGCCGATGCCACCGCTGCCGTGTTCCCGGCTGCGGCGGCGGGCCGGCTCGCAGAGGGCCAGGCCGGGCGGACCGTTGCCCTGTGGCCGGAAGGCGCCCGCAAGCCGACCCGCGACGAGCCCCAGCTGAGTATGGTCCTGGTGCCGCGGCAGCCGGCCCAGGCCGCAGCGGCAGGCGGCGGCACCGGCGGCCCCGTGGCGGCGCCGGCTGCCCCTTCCTGGGTTTTCCCCTTCGACAAGCCCGCCGCCGCCAAGGACGACGGCAACCAGGCCCTCGCGGTGAACACCACTGACGGTTCGGTGGTCTACGACGTCGCCTTCGCCCTGGTCTGGGCGGACGACGGCGACACCGTGGATACCAGGAACGAGGCCTACGCCTTCGCCAACTGCCGGGACTGCGCCGCCGTGGCCGTGGGCTTCCAGGTGGTCCTGATCGTGGGCCAGGCCGACGTGGTTGTCCCCGAAAACCTTTCCGCGTCCGCCAACTACAACTGCCTCCGCTGCCTCACCTACGCCCTGGCCAGCCAGCTTGTCCTCACCTTGGACGGGCCCCTGAGCGCTGACGGCATGTCCAAGCTCGACGCGTTGTGGCAAGAAATTGCCGCCTACGGCCGCGACCTGCGCAACGTCCCGCTCTCGGAGATCCAGGGCCGGCTGAGTGCCTACAAGGAACAGCTCATGGCGGTCATCAAGAGCGATCCCAGCGCCACCCCGGCAGGATCCGCCGGCCCGGCCGCGACGCCGGCGGGCACGCCCGGGGCAACTTCGGGCGCGTCACCGGCAGCAACCCCCGGCAGCACGCAGGGCCCGGCCCCGGCCAGCACCGGGACCGCGACGAGCACGGCGCCGGCCGGCAGTACGGCGCCGACCGTTCCCGAGCCGGGCACCGGCGCCACGGTGCCGGCACCGTCAGAGCCCGCAGAGACAGGGCAGCCCGGGGGCGCCGGTACGGAACCGGCGACTGCACCGGCTTCCACGCCGGGCACGGCCTCACCCGCCACGACCGCTACCGCACCTCCCGCTCCCTAGGTCATCCGGATGGTGGCGCTCCATCCCAGTTGCTGGCGGCCGGAACCGATTCCGGGCCCGCGGCACCCCGGGATTCCTGGGGTCCGGGGTTCTCCGGGCAGAAGCAACTGGGCGGGAGCGTCGGCCCCGAAGTTCAATCCGATGAGTGTTGCCCGGCTAGCGGGCCTTCCATTCGTCGGCGAGGAGGGCGTACACCACTTCCGTGGCCCACTGCCCCTTGTAGTGCCACTTGTCCACCTGGCGCGATTCCAGGCGCATGCCGAGGCGTTCGCAGAGCGCCGCCGAGGCAGTATTCAGGGCGTCCAGCTTGGCGTCGATGCGGTGGAAGCCCAGATCCTCAAACCCGAGTTTGAGCATTGCCCGGGCGGCCTCAGCGGCGATTCCTCGTCCCCGGGCCTCCGGGGCCAGACTCCAGCCGATCTCGGCCTGCCCGCACCCCTCCAGCCACTTCAGCACCACCTCGCCGAGCAGGCCCGGCGTATCGGCGGCCTCGATGGCCAGCGCCACCCAGTCGCCTTCCTTCTCGAAGGCAAAGTTGGCGTACCGGCCCACGGACTCCATGGACTTGGTGTAGCTCTTCGCCTCCCCCGGCAGGAACCGCGCGGTCTCGGGCAGCGAGTGGTAGGCGTGGAAGGCGTCCAGATCCCCCGCCTCGAAGCGGCGCAGGACCAGGCGCTCGGTGCGGAGGGGCAGCGGCGGCAGAGGTTTGGGCTCGGTCATCCCCTAACGCTACCCATCCATTGCTCCCCACCGGCCCCCTCGCCCCGCAAGCTCGGCCAGGGAACCCTGCCGGCGTGGGCCCAAGGCGCCGTTTTGAGCCGACTAAAGGGCACCTACGGAGCAACCGACGCGTGGGCGACGACGGCGGCCGTCGCCTCGGCGATCGCGCGTTCCTCGTCGGTGGGGACCACGAGCACCGGCAGGGCCGAGCCAGCAGTGGAGATCACGCGCGGATCCTTTGAGCGCTCACGGTTCAGGCCGGCGTCGAGCTCGACGCCGAGCGCCCCCAGCCGCTCCGCCACGAGGGTGCGGAACTGGTGCGAGTTCTCGCCGATACCGGCCGTGAACACGAGCGCCTTCGCGCCGCCGACGGCCACGTGGTACCCGCCGATGTACTTCGCGAGCCGGTAGGACGCGACGGCCAGGGCCATGGACGCCTTGGCATCACCGGCTTCCGCGGCCTCCACCACCGAGCGCATGTCGTTGTTTCCGGCCAGGCCCTTGAGCCCGGACTGCCGGTTCAGCATGGAATCGATGTCTTCCGGGGACCAGCCGGCGCGGCCGAGGAAGACCAGGATCGACGGGTCGAGGTCCCCGGAACGGGTGCCCATGACGAGCCCCTCCAGCGGGGTGAATCCCATCGAGGTGTCGATGGACTGGCCGCCGCGGATGGCCGTGACGGACGCGCCGTTGCCAAGGTGCGCGATGACGGCGTCGAACTCCTCCACCGGGACATCCAGCAGTGCCGCGGACCGGTGGGCGACGTACTCATGCGAGGTGCCGTGGAACCCGTAGCGGCGGATCCCGTGGTTCGTGTACAGCTCGTCGGGCACCGCATAGCGCCAGGCGTGCTCGGGCAGGGTGCGGTGGAAGGCGGTGTCGAACACGGCAACCTGCGGCAGTTCGGGCCACTTCTTCGAGATCGCCCGGATGCCCAGGACGTTGGCGGGGTTGTGCAGCGGCGCGAGCGGGTTCAGCCGTTCGATGGCCCGGGTGATCTCGTTGTTGACCAGCACCGGCTCGGCGAAGCGCTCCCCGCCGTGCACCACGCGGTGCCCGACGGCGTCCAGCGCCCGGTCCCCGAGCGCCTCGTGGATGTCCGCGTCCACAAGTTCGAGCGCCTCTGCGTGGTCCCGCGGGCCCTCGATCTCGCCGTCGCCCTCGCCGCCGGCGCCCATTCCGATCTTCTCGACCAACCCTTCGGCGAGCACGCTGCCGGCCTCGACGTCGCGGACCTGGAACTTGAGCGAAGACGAGCCGGAGTTGATGACGAGCACGAGCATGGGGCCTCCTAAGCCTTGGCTTCGACGGTTGCAGCTGACGGGGGTCGAGGATCTGGCTTCACCGCGGAGCCTGGCGCAGCGCTCCGTAGAACCCACTATAAGTTGCCGGGCTCACACCGGGCCGAATGCGGGTCTCCGGAACGGGCCGATCCGGGGCAAAAGCCGAGGTGAGAGCCCGGAGCCGGGCCTGAACGGCCCTCCCGAGATGCGGCGGAAACGGCTCCGGCGGCGGCGTGGACGCCCTCAATCCGTTGGACCCGCCCACCGGCGGTGCGGTAAGTTTGCCGCGGTGCTTTGGGGGGCCCGCTCCGCCGCACCGGCGGAGACCGACCCCGACAGAAGGACTTTTGATGGATGCCGTTGGGCTGAAGAGGACTTGGTCCATGGCAGCCGCGCTCGGGGACGAAGTCCCCATGTACTTCTATTCCCACTTGTTCCTGTCGCACCCGGAGCTGCGCGAAATGTTTCCGGTCGCGATGGCCGGGCAGCGGGACAAACTCTTCGCCGCCCTCGGACACATCGTGAGCCATGCGGACCAGATCGACGAGGTGGCCGGGTTCATCGGCCAACTCGGCCGCGACCACCGCCGCTTCTCGGTGGAACCTGAGCAGTACTCCATGGTCGGGTCTTCTTTCCTGGCGACCCTGCAGAAGTACCTCGGCCCGGAATGGACCCAGGAGGTCGCGCAGTCCTGGGCTGACGCCTACGGACTGATCGCCAAGGTCATGGTCATGGCCGCCGAGGAGGCCTCGGACACCACGCCGCCGTGGTGGGAAGGCGAGGTCACCGCCGTCGAGCGCCGCAGCCTGGACGTCACGGTCCTGGAGGTCCGCGTCGCGGACGGCTTCACCTACTCGCCCGGCCAGTCGGCCGCGGTGGAGGTCCCCGCCCTCCCGCGGACCTGGCGCTACCTGAGCCCCGCCAACGCCCCCCGCGCCGACGGCACCCTCGAACTGCACGTCCAGCTGATTCCCGGCGGCCTCTTCAGCACCGCCGCCGTCCGCCGGACCAAGGTCGGCGACACGGTGCGCATCGGCGCCCCCGTCGGTGACCAGCTCGCCCTCGAAGGTCCGCGGGATTTGCTCATGGTTGCCGGCGGGACCGGGCTCGCCCCGATGGCCGCAATGGTCGACGCCGTGCGGCAGCAATGGGACCAGACCGGCAGCGGGCCGCGGGTGGACCTCTTCCACGGGGCCCGGGTCCCGTGGAACCTCTACGACCAGCAGCGGCTCGCCGAGCTCGCCGCGCGGGAGCCGTGGTTCAGCTACCACCCGGTCGTCTCCGATGACGCGACCTTCCCCGGCGCCCAGGGCTACGTGGGCACCGTGGCAGCGGCACACCCCGAAGCACCCCGCCGCCTGGCCCTCGTGGCCGGATCAACGGCGATGGTCGGACACACCATCAGCGAACTCGTCGCGGCGGGCACGCCGCGCGCCGACATACGGTACGAAGACTACGCAGGGGTCGAGGACAACTCCTCGGCCACCGGCGCAGACCAGGGAGAAGTAAACCATGAGCACCGCTAACCCAGAACGCCGCATCAGCCCCTCCGACATCCGCGACGCCTCGTTCGAGGTGGTGGGCCGCGGCTACGACCAGCAAGCCGTCCACGAGTTCCTTCGGACCATAGCCGACCAACTCGAGGCGGACCTGCGCCAGCCCGGCTCAGCAAGCCCGGCAGCCAAGGACGAGATGGTCAAGGTCATCACGCAGGCGCAGATCCTCGCGGAGAAGTTCGTCGCCGAGGCCGAACAGTACTCCAAGGACCTCGTCGCCAGCGCCCGCACCCAGTACAGCGAGATCCTGCGCCGCGCCGAGGACTCCGCCGCCACCCGCCAGGCCGTTCCGGTCCCGGCTCAGAGCACGGCCGGCGACACCAACCCCATCCAGGAGATCGAGTACGTCCGCACCTACACCAAGGTGGCCCAAGTCCAGCTGCGCGCCGTGATCGACGCCCTGGCCGAGCAGGTGGACAAACTCGGCGACCTCCCCCTAACCCGCACCGACCGCCCCGACGACAGCCGCTAACACGACGCACTACCCCCCGGCGCGCCCCGCCTCCACGGGCAACGCGTCGGAGTCTGGCGTCCCGGCCGGCGCGCCGGTCACCGACTGGGCCTGGATGGCGGTGATGGCCACGGTATTCACGATGTCCTCCACCGTGCAGCCGCGGGAGAGGTCGTTGACGGGCTTGCGCAGACCCTGCAGAACGGGCCCGACGGCGACGGCCCCGGAAGACTGCTGCACCGCCTTATAGGTGTTGTTGCCGGTGTTGAGGTCAGGGAAGATGAACACGGTCGCCTGGCCGGCGACCGAGGAGCCGGGCATCTTGGATGCGGCGATGGCCGCGTCGACGGCGGCGTCGTACTGAATGGGTCCTTCCACGGCCAGGTCCGGGCGGCGGGATTTGACCAGCTCCGTGGCCTGCCGCACCTCGTCCACGGCCTCGCCCGCGCCGGACCCGCCGGTGGAGTAGGAGAGCATGGCCACGCGGGGGTCCACGCCGAACTGGGCGGCCGTTCCCGCCGAGGCCAGGGCAATGTCCGCCAGCTGTTCCACATTCGGGTCCGGGTTCACGGCGCAGTCACCGTAGACCAGCACGCGGTCCGGCATGAGCATCAGGAACACGGAGGAGACCAGTTTGACGCCCTCGCGCGTCTTTACGAACTCCAGCGCCGGCCGGATGGTGTGCGCGGTGGTGTGCGCGGCTCCGGACACCATCCCGTCCACCACGCCCAGCTGCACCATCATGGTGCCGAAGTAGCTGCCGTCCAGCATGACCTCCAGCGCCCGGGCGAGGTCCACGCCCCGGTGTGCGCGCAGTTCCGCGTACTTCTGCGCGAACTGCTGCCGCAGCTCC
The DNA here is from genome assembly GCF_042883665.1 of Arthrobacter sp. NPDC058192. Taxonomy (NCBI): domain Bacteria; kingdom Bacillati; phylum Actinomycetota; class Actinomycetes; order Micrococcales; family Micrococcaceae; genus Arthrobacter; species Arthrobacter sp. NPDC058192. The sequence goes on from NZ_JBHVVJ010000005.1 coordinate 149,453, forward strand.
GAGGTGGCCGGATCGATGATGGTGATGCCGTTGAGGTCGATGCCCTGGGTGGAGGCCAGCTCCCTGACCTCGGATTCGTTGCCCAGCACCGTCAGGTCGCAGACGTCCCGGCGGTGCAGGATCTCCGCGGCGCGCAGGATCCGGACATCCGTCCCCTCGGGGAGCACGATGTGCCGGCGCTGGGAGCGGGCCCGCTCGATGAGCTCGTGCAGGAACCGCAAGGGCGTCATCCGCTCCAGCCGCGGCAGGTGCAGGCGTTCCACGAGCTCGGCCTCGTCCACGCGCCTGGCCCAAAGGCCGAGGGCCGAGGCCACCTTGCGGCGGTGGCCCGACCAGATTTCGCTGCGCACCTCGGCCACCTGCTTGGCGGTGGTGTAGGTGTCATCCGACCCGGCAAAGACGGGGAACGGCGCCTGCGCCAGCAGCGAGTAGATGTTTGGTTCAGGGGCCAGGCCGCCGGTGAGGATCAGCGCCGAGGGCACCGGAGATTCGGGCGAGAAGGAGGACGCCAGGCACGCCACCATGACGTCCGCGCGGTCACCCGGGACGATCACCAGCGCGCCGTCGTCGAGCACGTGCAGGAAGTTGGCCACGTTCATGGCCGCCACCTTGACGGAGTGGACGTCCCGTTCCATGTCCGGGCGACCTGCCACCTGGCGGATGCCCAGGGCGGTGGCCACCTCGCCGGTGGTGGGCCTGGCAATGTCCTCCAGCTCGGGGAAGATGTAGACGGGCCGGCCGGAGGCGCCGGGCTTCAGGGCCGCCGCAATGGCATCCACGTCCTCCGGGTCTGCGCGGTTCACCATGATGGCGAGCAGGCTGCAGCGCTCCGCGGCGAGTTCCTTCCTGGCGACCTCGACGGCGTCGGCGGTCTCGGCTACCGTGCGGTCTTTCGCCCCCACCACCGCGACCACGGGAGCGGCCAGGTTGTTGGCCAGGCGGGCATTCAGGTCGAACTCGACGGCGGCATCCTGGCCCGTGAGGTCGGTCCCCTCCACGATCACTACGTCGCAGTGCCTCGACATCTCGGCGAAGATTTCCACGCAGCGGGCATCGATTTCCGCCCGGTTTCCCTCCGCGAGGAGACCGCGGACCTCGGCGAACGTCAAGCCGCCGCGGCAGCGGGCGTCGTCGAGGTCGAACCGTGACTTCATGAGGGCAACCATCGGATCCGCAGCGGCATCGGCGCCGTGGACGACGGGCTTGAAGAAGCCGATCCGGTCCGCGTGCCGGTGGAGCGTGTCAGCCAGGCCCAAGGCTATGAGGGACTTGCCGGAGCCCGGGGTGGTCGCGCTGACGTAGATTCCTTTGGCCATGTGTCCCAGCATACTTACACCTCTTGACAGCGGGCACCGAAATGGGATTACCTAATGAACATTCGGTAAATAAAGCTGGAGGCAACGACGCATGGCTGAACTGACCATTTCCGGTGACACCCACCCCATCCTGAAAGACGACTACGCCTCCGAATGGATGGGCATCAAGGTGCTGTCAGTGGGCGACGGCCACGCCACGGTCCGGATGACGCTCCGGCAGGAGATGCTGAACGGTTTCGGCATGGCGCACGGCGGCATGGTGTTCGCCTTCGGGGACACGGCCTTCGCCCTCGCCTGCAACCCGGCCGAGCCGGAGGCCGACACCATCACGGTTGCCGCCGGCGTCGACATCAACTTCCTCAAGCCGGCCTTCCGGGGCCAGATCCTCACGGCGGTGGCCACACGCCGCGCCAGCACGGGGCGCAGCGGCCTGTACGACATCCAGATCTACGCCGCCGATCCCGGCGCTGCCCCAACCCGCTCCACCCCTTCAACCACGGCAGCGCCCACCACCGGCGCGGCTTCCCCTACCGCTGGCGCGGGCCCCGCGGCTGCCGCAGCAGATATCCCCCCGGCCGCCTATCCGGGCGAACTCATCGCCGAGTTCCGTGGCCGCAGCCGCACCATCTCCAAGAAATAGAAGCAGGGAACCACAGATGACCCAAGAAACTGTCGCCGCCGCTACCGACGCCGTCCTGGACCGCGAGGAAACCATTTCCCGCGACGAACTCGAGGCGCTCCAGCTCAGCCGCCTGCAGCACACGGTGGCCTACGCCTATGACCGTGTTCCCCTGTACAAGCGCAAGTTCGACGAGGCCGGCGTGCACCCGACGGACCTCCGGGAGCTCGCGGACCTCGGCAAGTTCCCCTTCACCACGAAGGAGGACCTGCGCCTCGAATACCCCTTCGGCATGTTCGCCGTCCCGCAGCACGAGGTCGCCCGCATCCACGCCAGCTCGGGAACCACGGGCCGCGCCACGGTGGTGGGCTACACGAAGAAGGACCTCGAGGACTGGGCCAAGCTCGTGGCCCGTTCGCTGCGCGCCTCCGGCGTCCGGCCGGGCATGAAGGTGCACAACGCCTACGGTTACGGGCTGTTCACCGGCGGCATGGGCGCGCACGCCGGCGCCGAGGCACTCGGCTGCACCGTCATCCCCATCTCCGGCGGCCAGACCGAGCGCCAGATCACGCTGATCCAGGACTTCAAGCCCGACGCCATCCTGGCCACCCCGACGTACCTGCTCACCATCGCCGACGCCATGATGAAGCAGGGGATCGATCCGGCCTCCACCTCACTGAAATACGCCGTTCTCGGCGCCGAGCCGTGGACCGAGGAGATGCGGCACGAACTCGAGACCACCATGAACCTCAAGGCCTGCGACATCTACGGGCTTTCCGAGGTCATGGGCCCGGGCGTGGCCGGCGAAGCCGTGGAAACGCAGGACGGCAGCCACATCTGGGAGGACCATTTCCGGCCCGAGATCATCGATGCCTTCGACCCCACGGTGGTGCTGGGCGACGGCCAGCCGGGCGAGCTGGTCTTCACCTCCCTCACCAAGGAAGCCCTTCCCATCATCCGGTACCGGACCAAGGACCTCACCCGGCTGCTGCCGGGCACCGCGCGTCCGGCGCACCGGCGCATGGGGCGCATCACGGGCCGCAGCGACGACATGATCATCCTGCGCGGCGTGAACCTGTTCCCGTCGCAGATCGAGGAAATCGCCCTCCGCATCCCCGAATTGAGCCCGCACTTCCAGCTGGAGCTCACCCGGCCCGAGGGCCAGCGCATGGACCAGCTCACCGTCCGGATTGAACGCCGCGACGCCGTCACCACCGAGGGCAGTGCAGCCGCCGCCAAGATCCTGCAGCAGCAGATCAAGATCCACGTCGGCTCCTCCTGCAGCGTCGACGTCGTCGAGCCCGGTTCGCTGGAGCGTTCCAACGGCAAGCTGCGGCGGATTTACGACATGCGTCCGAAGGGCTGACCCGGCCCTGGTCCAGCATCGGGCCGGCCCGGCTGGCGCCTCCCCTTCGGGGCAGCTGGCCGGGCCGACCGACCGTTCATGAGAAACTAGCGAGTATGTCCAGCACAGCAACCAGCACGAAGCGCGGCCGGCCCGGCTACGACCAGCAGTCGGTCCTGCTGATCGCCGTCGACGTCTTCAACCGCCACGGCTACGACGCCACCTCGATGGGCATCCTCGCGGAGAACCTGGGCATTTCGAAGTCAGCGATCTACCACCACGTGCCATCCAAGGGCGATTTGCTCAAGCTCGCACTGGACCACGCGCTCGGCGGCCTCGAGGCAACGCTGGAGCGGCCCGAGGCGCAGACCGGCTCGGCCGAGGCCCGGCTGGAGTTCGTGGTCCGTGAGACCATCTCGGTTCTGGTGGAACGGCTGCCGTTCGTCACGCTGCTGCTGCGCCTGCGCGGAAACACCGACATCGAACGGAATGCCCTGGAGCGCCGCCGCACATTCGACCACAAGGTCGCCGCCCTCATTTCCGACGCCCGGGACGAAGGGTCGCTGCGCAAGGACATCGATCCCCGCACCGTGACCCGCCTGCTGTTCGGCACCATCAACTCCATTGTTGAGTGGTACAAGCCCGGCGGCTCGCTGTCCCCGGAGAAACTGGCCGACGACGTCATCACCATGGCGTTCCACGGCCTCCACGTCCCGGACTGACGCCCGCCGGCAGATGGCCGGGACAGTCATTGACGGAAGGGTAACGGACGCCCACCCTGTAGTCATGGCCACGAAGCTATCTGAAGTCCTGTTCAGCAAGTTCCCCGACTTGCGTTACCAGCCCACCGCGAAAAGGGTCCGGGCCATGGTGGGCGGGAGCGCCGTCGTCGACACCCTTCAGGCGCTCTTGGTGTGGGAGCCCAAACGCGTCACCCCCATCTACGCCGTCTCCGAAGGCGACCTCCGGGCTGAACTCGCGCCGCCGGAGCAGCAGGCCGGCGACGTCCCGGAACATGGCTTCCGGCTGGGCCGGGAGGGACCGCCGGGCTTGGATCCGCGCACCGGATTTGGCAGGCACACGGCGGCCGGCGAGGAGCTCGACGTCGTGACCCCCAATGCGAGGTTGCCCCGCGCTGCCTTCCGGCCGGCGGACCCCGACCTCGCCGGATATGTGGTGCTGGATTTCAACGCGTTCGACTGGCTGGAGGACGACGAGGAAATCATCGGCCACCCGCGGGACCCGTTCCACCGGGTGGACATCCGCGCGTCCTCGGTCCCGGTGGAAGTCGCCGTCGACGGCGTCACCCTGGCAAGCACCACGAGCGGCCAGTTGCTCTACGAAACGATGCTCCCGGTGCGGTATTACCTTCCGCGCGCCGATGTGCGGCTGGAGCTGCTGCAGGAAAGCCCCAAACGCACCTTATGCCCCTACAAGGGCCGTGCCAGCTACTACACCTACCCCGGCTCCGAGGAAGGCCGAAACATTGCCTGGGCCTATGACAGCACTTTGCCCGACGCCAGCCAGATCCAGGGCCTGGTGTGTTTCTTCAATGAACGGGTGGACCTGACGGTGGGCGGCGTGCTCCAGCCCCGGCCCGTGACCCCCTGGTCCCGCCCGAGCGGTCCGGGGGGACTTTGACGGCCGCCACGTGCTTTTCGCCGCCGAACCCCGGCGTGTCCGTGTCAATGTGCCCCCGCAAGGCCCGGGACCACTGTCCGTCGCGGCAGAAGCGCAGCCAAACAGCGCGGAGATAAACAGCGGGGCACAGAAAAGGCGCCCGCTGAGCCGGGGCGCCTTGCTTCTGTGGGACCTCAGAGCTGGTAATCAGCAGCCGTGGTGATGTTCTCGTGCACGCAAAGAATATTGTGCTCGGAGTCCATGAACCAGGCACACTTCTCGGAATCCGTTGTGCAAATGTGGTTCTCGGTCTTGAGGTCGGGGAGATCGTAGTCCTGGAAGGCGACGCCCTTGGCTTCCATCTCCTGGACCGTGCGTTCGATCTCGCTGACTTCGAAACTCAGGGTGGTGTGCTCTGAATGCATCCCATCCTTCACAGGCATCAGCTGCAGCATCGGGCCGCCCTCTGAGCCGAACATTTCGCTTCCGTCGTCCGCCACGCCACGGTGTGGGAGCCCCAACGTGTCCGCATAGAAATGCCGGGCACGTTCTGCATCATCGACTGGCAGGACTGTTGTGGCTTTGTTGAGTACTAGGGTCATTTCGCCACCTCCTACGCTCAAGATTTTACGCCGGAGCGGGATGGAAAGAGCCTGCCGGTTGCGCCCCGAACCCCGACGCTCCCGCAGATCCGGCGCCCCAACAGCGAACGCTCCCTCACGGCATGAGGGAGCGCCTGCCCCAGACCCGCCGGACGTGAGGGAGCGTCGGCCCCAGACCCGCCGGACGTGAGGGAGCGTCGGCAGGGGTTACTTTTCGACGAGGGTCAGGACGTCGTACGTGGCCACGATTTCGTCGTTCTGGTTGGTCAGGACGGCGTCCCAGGCCACCTCGCCGTATTCGTCGGTTTCGCGCGGGGTGATCTTCTTGGCCGTCAGCGTGACCCGGATGGAGTCGCCGGCGGCCACGGGGGTGATGAAGCGCAGGTTCTCCAGGCCGTAGTTGGCCAGGACCGGGCCCGGTGCGGGCTCGACGAACAAACCGGCGCCCCAGGCCAGGAGCAGGTACCCGTGCGCCACGATGCCGGGGAAGAACGGGTTGGCCGCGGCGGCCTCCGGGTTCGTGTGGGCGTAGAAGGTGTCGCCCGTGGAGTTCGCGAACTTGGTGATTTCATCCAGGCTGACCTCGCGGAGGCCAGAGCGGATGGCATCACCGATGCGCAGCGTGGCCAGGGACTTCCGGAACGGGTGCTGGCCCTCGGTCTCCAGCGTGAAGTTGCGGTCTGCGCCGGTGTGCCAGACTCCCGTGACGGCGGTCAGCATGTTGGGCGAGCCCTGGATGGCGGTGCGCTGCATGTGGTGCATCACCGAGCGGATGCCGCCGAGTTCTTCGCCGCCGCCGGCGCGCCCGGGCCCGCCGTGGACCAGGTGCGGGACCGGCGAGCCGTGGCCCGTGGAGCTGCGGGCGTCCTCGCGGTTGAGCATGAGCACGCGGCCATGGTGCGCCGCGATCCCGGTGACCAGCTGCTGCGCCACGGCGGGATCATTGGTGCAGACCGACGCGACGAGCGAGCCGCCGCCGCGGGCGGCGAGCCGGACGGCGTCGGCCAGGTCCGTGTAGCCGAGCACCGATGACACCGGGCCGAAGGCCTCAAGCGAGTGGACCTCCTCGGCCTCCGGGTCGGCCCAGCTCAGCAGGACCGGGGACATGAAGGCACCGCCGTCGACGACGCCGATGCTTCCGTCGGCGCTGGTGACCTTCGGCGAATCCAGGGTGCCGTAGGCGAGCTCGCCGCCGGCGTCGAGCATGGACTGGACGGCGGCGCGCACGTCGGCGAGCTGTTCGAGGGAGGCCAGGGCGCCCATCGTGACGCCCTCCGCGCGGGGGTCACCGAGCACGACCCGTTCGCGGATGCGATCCCCCACGGCGGCTACGACGTCGGCAACGAGCTCCTGCGGGACGATCGCGCGGCGGATCGAGGTGCATTTTTGTCCAGCCTTGGCCGTCATCTCGGTGACGAGTGACTTGATGAAGGCGTCAAATTCCGGGGTGCCTTTGACGGCGTCCGGGCCCAGTATCGCCGCGTTGAGCGAGTCGGTCTCGGACGTGAAGCGGATGCCGCCGCGAACCACGTTGGGGTGGGACTTGAGCGTGTTGGCCGTGGAGGCCGAGCCCGTGAAGGCGACGAGGTCGCGGTAGTCCAGGTGGTCCAGCAGGGTGCGGACGGAGCCGGAGATCAGCTGCAGCGAACCCTTGGGCAGGATGCCGGATTCGTCGATCGCCTTGACCACGGCGGCGGCCACGTAGCCGGTGGGGGTGGCCGGTTTGACGATGGTGGGCACGCCGGCGAGGAAGGCCGGGGCGAGCTTCTCCAGCATGCCCCAGACCGGGAAGTTGAAGGCGTTGATCTGCACGGCCACGCCAGGAATGCGGGTGTAGATGTGCTCGCCGGCGAACGACCCGTCCCGGGACAGCACCTCCATGGGGCCATCCACCACCACCTGGGCGTTGGGCAGTTCCCGGCGGCCCTTGGAGCCGAAGGTGAACAGGACACCGATGCCGCCGTCGATGTCGATCATCGAGTCGATCTTGGTGGCGCCGCTTTGTGCCGAGACCTCGTAAAACTCCTCGCGCCGGCCGTTGAGGTACTGCGCCAGCTCCTTGAGCTTAAGTGCCCGCTGGTGAAAGGTCAGCGTGCCAAGTTCCGTCTGGCCGGTAGTGCGGCCGTAATCCACGACGGCGGCAAGGTCCAGTCCCTCGGTGCTCACCTTGGCCAGGAGTTCGCCGGTGCTGGCATCCAGGACCGGCGCCGCACCGGCGTCAGCGTCGGGAGTCCACCAGGAACCCCGGATGAAGCTGGGAACGATCTCTACGGTGTCGAGGGTTGGTGCGGCTGTGGTGGTCATCGTTGACGGGTCCTTCCAACGGGGGCAAGATCAACGGGGCCGGAACATTACTGACCGTCCGTTCGGTAATATGATCTACAGTACATGAAGGAGGCCGGCCGCACACTAGCCGCCGGCCCGCCGACGATAAAGGAGATGTTATGACGCCCGAGGCCGGCAGCACCGAGTTGTGGAAGATCACCCTCGGCGAGCTCGACGAGAAGATGGGCGTGAAGATCGTCGAGGAGTCCGTGGACCGGGTGGTGGCGACCATGCCGGTGGAGGGCAACCGGCAGTCGTTCGGGCTCCTCCACGGCGGCGCCTCGCTGGCGGTGGGCGAGGCCGTGGGGTCCTGGGCGGCCGTGATCCATGCCAGCACACTCGGCAAGACTGCCGTGGGCGTGGATGTCTCAGCCACGCATCACAGGTCGGCGCGGGAGGGGACCATCACCATCACGGCAACGCCGATCCATCTGGGCAGCACCCTGACCACCCACGAGGTGCTGATCACCAACGAGGCCGGCCAGCGGCTTTGCACGCTGCGGATCACCAACCTGCTGCTGGACCGCAAGGCGTAACGGGGGCACCGGTAACGGGGGCACCGGTAACGGGGGCACCGGTAACGGGGGCACCGGTAACGGGGGCACCGGTAACGGGGGCACCGGTAACGGGCGCGCATCGAAAGAGCGCCCACCCCCCACCTCTTGGCCCATCCCGACGGGGGCGCGGGTAGGGCCAATAGACCCGATAGGCAGGACCGTTGCCGACGGTAGATTGGAAGCGCCATTGAGTCTCGCCCAATGCCCCCGCATCATCCTGTCGCCGGAAGGGAACCACCATGCTCTCGGACACCTCTCTCCCCGTCATCAAGGCCACGCTGCCCGTAGTGGGTGAGCACATCGAGGAGATCGCCAAACGCTTCTACAAGCACATGTTCGAGGCGCGGCCGGACCTGCTGGACGGACTATTCAACCGGGGCAACCAGGCCGATGGCCGTCAGCAGCAGGCTTTGGCAGGATCCATCGCTGCGTTCGCCGGGATGTTGGTGGACAAACCTGACCAGCTCCCGGACCACCTCCTCTCGCGCGTGGCTCACAAACACGTCTCGCTGGGGCTTGCTCCGGACCAGTACCAGGTTGTCCACGACCACTTGATGTGGGCCATCGTGGACGTGCTCGGGGACGCTGTCACGCCCGACGTCGCCGCCGCCTGGGACGAGGTCTACTGGCTGATGGCAAACCTGCTCATCAACAAGGAGCGCGGGCTCTACAACGCCGTGCACTTGGCCCCCGAAACGATCTGGCGGACGTGGCGGGTGGCCCAGCGGATCCAGGAGACGGCCGACGTCGTGACGTTCATTGTTGAACGGACCGACGAACGCGAGGTCAAGCCATCCCTCCCGGGGCAGTACGTGACCATCAAAATGCGCATGCGCGACGGCGTGCACCAGCCCCGGCAGTACAGCCTGACCAGGGCCGACGACGGACTGCACCGGTCGTTCGCGGTGAAGAAGGTGCACGGACTGCCGACCCCGGACGGGGAAATGTCCAACCTGCTCCACGACGATATCCAAGTGGGCGACGAGGTGGTGCTGTCAGCACCGTTCGGCGACGTAGTGCTCGAATATACTGACCGGCCCCTGGTCCTGGCCAGCGCCGGGATCGGCATCACGCCGATGGCCGGCATGCTGTCCCACCTGGTCAAGTCCGGTTCCCAACGACGCGTCATGCTCCTGCATGCCGACGACAGCCCTGACTCGTTCCCTCTCCGGGCGCAGGTCAACGAGGACCTCGCGAAACTTGCGGACGGGTCACTGCACACCTGGTTCCTCAACGCCGACGAGGGCGCAGAGCCGTCCGCATACTCGGGGTTCATGGATGTCAGCGTGCTAGACCTGCCCGAGGACGCCGAATATTACCTCTGCGGGCCGCTGCCCTTCCTGAAAGCAGTCCGGAGCGCCCTCGTGGCCGGCGGCGTACCGGCCAAGGACATCCAGTACGAGGTGTTCGGCCCCGACCTATGGCTGGCGGACTTCGCGTAGGGGCGGATGGCAAACCGCCGAGGTCGCGGGAGACCTGCGGGGGCGCCGGAAGTTCCCCGTGTGTCAGGCTGTCCAGGGTCTGGAGCCCGCCGCGGCTAGCTGACCTTCCGACGCCGGCTGAACGCCAAGAATGCCGCGCCTAGCAGAAGTGCGCCGGCTCCCAGACCGGCGGCAGTCAGGAGCCCGCCAGTTCCCGTGCTGGCCAGCTGTCCCCCTCTGCCAGGGGCCGTGCCGCCGACCTTGACGGGGGTGTCCGACGGCGGGACGGGAGCCGGCGGGTTTGAGGGCTCGTTAGGCGCCCCAGGCGCCCCCGGCCCCTCCGCCACGCTGGTGGGCGGCTGGTTGGCCGCCGGCTGGCTTGGCTCTGTCGGCTGGCCGGGGGCCGGGCTCTCTTCCGGAGCGCCGGCGGAAGCGGGGGCGGCGTCGATCGTGAAGGCAAGGACGGCCGGAGGCGAAGTGACGTTGTCCGTGGCCTGGGTCACCGACAGCATGTGTGCCCCGACGGCAAGTCCGTCGGGGAATGGCACACTCCACGGGGCGCCGCCGGAGCGGGCCGTGGCGGATCCAATAACCTTCCCGTCCACGGAGACGGTCACCTCGGCACCATCTACGGCGGTGCCGGAAATGCTAGCGGGCAGGGCGTCCTGGCGCAGGTGCTGGCCATCGCGGATGCTTGACACCGCCGGGGCCGGCGGAAGGACGGTGTACCGGTTTGTGACCGAGGGGCTGTCCGCCTGCCCGGGGGCGGTCAGAACGGCCGTGACTGAGACGTCTCCGAAGGCAGGCTGACCGGACACCCCGATGCTCCAGCGGCCGTCTGCAGCGACCACGCCGGTCCCGGTGAAGTCGCCGGAGAGCCGCACGGTGCGGCCTGCCTCGCCGGTGCCCTCAATCGTTTGGATTGTCGTCAGCCTGCGGCCCTCCGCGGGAGCCGTGATGACCGGAGCCGCGAGGCGGGATAGCTGCACGGACATGGCGGTTGCGCCGGAGCGGCTGAACCCGTTCACGGTTTCCGCCGAAAACCTGAAAGGCCCTGCCGCAGCCGGTGCGGCGAACGACCAGTTTCCCGACGCGTCGACGGGCACTTCCGCCGGCTGGCCGGACTTCTGGCCTGAACCGTTGCCCAGCACGGTGATGCGGACCCTGGAGTGTGGCGCCACCACGGAAGCCGGCTCGGCAGCCACACGGCCGGTGATCGGCCCACCGGCGGTCACGGTGCCGTTGCCGGGCGCAGTGAGTTCCGGCTTGTTCAGGAACAGCTGCAACTGGACACCGCCGGGAATCCGGGCGGCCGCGTCCACGAGCGTCGTAGCGATGGCCCGGATCTGGACACGGCCTTCGCCTCTCGGCTCATATTCAGCTCCGGTGTGCGTGCCAACCGCAAAGTTGCCGCTGATCCACGGGCCGCCCGAGTCGCCGCCGCTGGACGTGACAGACGTCGAGTCGAAGGCCTGGATCGCGCGGAGGTCGTTGTCGAAATTCGGCGGCACGGAATTTGGCCCGGGGATGGCCCAGATGCCGACCGAATCCACCGTGCCGCATCTCCACCCGGTGGTCCGGCCGGACCGGCACACGGGCTGGCCCTGGAAGGGCGCTACCGTTCCCACAATCTTCACGGACGTCGGCCCTGGATCGGCGGGCAGGTCCCAGCGGGTAACGGCTGGCTGTAGGTCCAGGCCGCTTCTGATGCCCTGGAGGACGGCAATGTCCGTGCCCACGTTGGTCCCGTCCGGCGCAACCTTCGAATTGCCGGCGCCGCCAAACTGGCTGAACCCGAATGTCCCCAATGCTCCGGCGGTCGCGCCCGAATTGGTCCCCTTAGCCGCTGCCGCACTTGCCAGCGCTTCGACCTCCGTTTGAGTGACGGCGCCGTCATCGGCACAGTGTCCCGCCGTTAGGACCAGTGGCTCGCCCGCGGGGCTGAAGGCGCCGAACCCGGCCGAGCAGAGAGCCCGGCCGTCGGGGCCCTCAGTGATGTACCCCTCGCCGCCAAAGAGATCCTGTTCCGTGGTGATCCGCGCTCCTTGCTCCAGGACTACGTTGGCGTAGCGGGCCACGAAGTCCGCCGGGGACATCTTTGGCTTGGCGCCCGGCATACCCGCCGCCGCTGCGCCCAGCTCCCCCGACGCGGGACCGGAGCCTGAAACGGATCGGGCTGGATCGGATTGGGAGGGATCGGATTGGGCTGTGGTGGTGCCGCCCGTGCGGATGGTGAAGTGGCCGTTGGCGTAGGTTACTGCCTGCAGTCCGGCGGCGCCGACGTCTCGCACGTAGGCCTCAAACAGTTGCTGGGCGCTAGAGGCCAGGAGCTCTGCGGAGGGTGCCGTGCCTGCAGGGGCCGTGCCTGCAGGGGCCGTGGCCGAAGGGGCCGCCACGGCTGGGGCGGCAAGCACGAAGGCGGCGGTACCGGCTTTCAGCCTTGCCTGGTTCTTTTCGTCCGCCCCCTTTTCGTCCGTCCGGTTCAGTTCGTCCACGCGCGCCTGGAGTCGGGCGCCGCTGCCTTCAACGACGATCGTGCCCCCGTCCAGCCGCATCCCCACGTAGCCGGGAAGCCCGCGCAGGGACGGCACAGCGCCGGCGGCCTGCGTCGCCAGCGCACCGGCGGCGTCGAATTCCGTCATGGTCATGCCGAGGTCCCGCTGCACCGCCTCGGCCAGGCCGTCGCCGCTGGGCGTTGCGCCGGGTGCCGGGGACGTCCCCAGGAAGTCGGCGGACGGCGCGGCGACCTGCGCCGTCGGCTCGGCCGACGGCGTAGGGACCGCGTACGAAGGGGCCGGCGTCGGCGTGCCTGTGCCGGATTCGGCCAACGCCGGGACGGCGGAGAAGGAACCGGCGAGCGCGAGGGCGAGGGCAGCGGCGGTCCGCACCATCGGCTGGAACTTCGGAGTCTGCACTCCGCTACCCTATCTGCCCACCTTGGCCAGGATGGCCGTAAACTCCCGGCCCGTGACCCCGTGGCGGCGCAAGAAGTCCACGGTGTTCAGGGACCGGACGAACTGCAGCAGGCTGGCGCCGCGCTCTTCCAGCAGCGGGGTCAGGACGTCGTCGGGCAGATAGCGCTCATGCGGATGCGGGACGGCCGCGCCCCGGTGGTGATCGTTGATGCCCCGCATGGAATGCTGGTACGCCTGCACGATCGCCTCGTCGCTGTGCCCGGCGAGGTCTTGGACCATGGCGGCAATCATGCCGCTGCGGTCGCGTCCCGCGGAGCAGTGGATGACCACGCCGCCCCGCGCAGCAGCCAGTGCCTTGAAGACGCCGGCCAGCAGGTCAGGGAACAGTCTGGCGTTGTCGGCATAGGCGGCCGGATGGTTGAGATACGGCACGCACAGCTCGCGGAACTCGGTGTTGGCGGGGTCTTCGGTAGGGGCCAGTACGACGTCGAAGCCAGCCAGCGCGGCCGACCTCACCGGCGGATCGGTCTCCCGGCGCCGGATCTCGGAGTCGTTGCGGAGATCCACGACGGTCCGGATGCCGGCGTCGTAAGCCTGGCGCCAGCCGGCCTCGGTCAGCCATTCCCGGCGTCCCATCCGGTACACATCACCGGCGACGTGCCAGGCATTGACCGCGCCGTCCCAGTCAGCGGCCCTCCCAGAGTCTTCCACTCCGCCAGCTAACCACACTGCCCGCGTAGTCTGCAGCCGTCGTGGGGTAGCCCACCCGAAGGCCGCTCCGAAAAACGGGTAGGAGGCACCGTGGTGCGTCGGGCGGGCCCCGAGTACGGTTGCCCCAAGTTTGCCCGCTGTTGCAAAGCCCGATCTCCGCAGCGACAACCGACCAGCCAGGGGGCTCCGCCATGAGCAACAACTTGATCTTCCGCCGCCGGTCCGGGCGCCTGGCTGGCAGCCTGGCCGCCATTGCCCTCATCGCCGGGTTCACGGCCGCCCCTGCCTCCGCAGCGCCCGGCCCGGTCTACATTGCCCTGGGCGACTCATATGCCGCGGGCACCGGCGGAGGCCAGTATGTCGGTCCGCCGCCCCACCTCCCGCAGCAATGCCTGCAGACAGCAGCCGCTTATCCAACGGTCCGCGGCGCCGCCCTCAACCTGGGTTGCTTTGGCGCCACGACGACAGACGTGACAGCCGTCGCCAAGCTGTACGCGCCGGCATTGGCCACTGCCTCGGTGGTGACCGTCACTGTCGGCGGCAACGACGTCGATACCGGCCGGGTGGCGGTCGCCTGCACGGTCCCGGCTGCCGCAGACTGCAGTTCAGCCTTGTACAACACCTTGGCGGTGAAGCTCCGCCAACTGCCAGGCAAGATCAAGGACATGGTGTCGACCCTCAAATCTGTGGCACCCGACGCCAGAATCGTGCTGACCGGCTATCCCCGGCTCTTCACCGTCAGTGCCGCGCTCACCGCGCAGCAGGCCCTTACTGCGAAGTCCATGAACACCGCCGCCGACCTGCTCAACGCGACCATTGCCCTCTCAGCCCTGACGAACGGGGTGGGGTTCGTGGGTGTCACGGAGCGGTTCGCCGGGCACGGAATCGGTTCCGCGGATCCCTGGATTGTGGCACCGGCGGGCCTGTGCAACCAGGCCGTCAACTGCAGCCCGAGCGCGGCGGACGCCTTTCATCCCACGGCGGCCGGGTACTCGGGCGGCTATGCCGAGGCCCTGAAAGCGGCGCGTATACCGTAGCCGCGGCGGCAGACTACCGATTCGCCAGCCGGGCCTCCAGGCCGTTGCGGACCATGGGCCATTCGTGTTCGAGGATGGAAAACACGACGGTGTCCCTGAGGACGCCGTCGGCCGTGCGGGCGTGGCTGCGCAGCACCCCGTCCTGCTTGGCGCCCAGGCGTGAGATCGCGTCACGGGACTGGTGGTTGAGCCAGTGCGTTCGGAATTCGACGGCGGGGCAGCCGAGGGTCTCGAACGCGTGGCGCAGCAGCAGGAGCTTGGAGTCGGGGTTGGTGCCGCTGCCGTGCGTGGAGACGGCGTTCCAGGTGGACCCGATCTCCACCCGGGGCGTGGCGGCGTCGATATTCATGAACGTCGTCATCCCGATCACTTTCCCGGGACCGCCCGTGGCCGGGTCGATCAGCCGGGTGGTGAACGCAAGCATGGACCCGCGCTCCTGCAGCGCCAGACGCCGGTCAATTTCGGCCGCCATCTGCTCGGGGGCGGGCACCGCGGTGTACCAGAGCTTCCAGAGCTCACCGTCGCGCACCGCCTCCACGAGGCCGTCGTGATGGGCACGGCTCAGCGGCTCGAGGATGACCAGCTTGCCCCTGAGGGTGACCGGAACGATGCCGGTTTCGATGGACGTCACCGCACCATCCTAGGGGCCGGGCCCAGCCAGTCCGGCCGGAAGATCTGAGGCGGGCTGGTCAGGCGGTCCAGTCGAAGAAGCCCTTGCCGGACTTGCGGCCCAGTTCACCGCGGGCCACCTTGTCGCGGAGGATCTGCGGCGGGGCGAAGCGCTCGCCCAGGGCGGACTGCAGGTATTCCGCGATGCCGAGGCGCACATCCAGGCCCACGATGTCGGTGGTCCGCAGCGGTCCGGTGGGGTGCTTGTAGCCCAGGACCATGGCGTTGTCGATGTCTTCGGCGGTGGCCACCCCCTCCTCCACCATGCGCATCGCTTCGAGGGCGATCGCGACGCCAAGTCGGGAGGAGGCAAAGCCTGGAGCGTCGTTGACCACGACGGCGGTCTTGCCGAGGGACTCGACCCAGCCGCGGGCGGCCCGGGCCAGGGCATCGGACGTCTGCTCGCCGAGGACCACCTCGATCAGCGTCGACGCGGGCACCGGATTGAAGAAGTGCAGGCCCAGGAAGTTCTGCGGCCGCTTCAGCTCACGGGCCAGGCCGTTGACTGACAGCGACGACGTGTTGGAGGCGAGGCAGGCGTCCTCGCCGAGCCGCTCCTCGATGCCGCGCAGGGCGGTGACCTTCAGGTCCCAGTCCTCCGGTACGGCTTCGACCACCAGCTGCCGGCCGGCGAAGTCGTCGTAGTCCACGGTGACGGCGAGCCGGGAGACCATTTCGTCGAGGTTCCCGTCCACGGCCCCGCGCTCAATGCTCTTGGCAGCTGCGGATTCGACCCGCTCGCGGGCGGCCTCGGCCGAAGCCTCGTCGCGTTCCACGACCAGGACGTCGGCGCCCTTGACCAGGAAGGCGTGCGCGATCCCGGCGCCCATGCGTCCGCCGCCGAGAACCCCCACGGAGTGGGGAAGACCGCTGCCTGGAACCTCTGTCGGGAGTTCGGAGTTGCTCATGTCTACTTCTTCCCGGATTCTTGGGCGGACTTCTTGCTGGATTTCTTGTCCAGGAAGGCCTGCATGCGGTCGAACTTGGCCTGGGATTCAAAGAGGATCCCCTGCGCGAGCTGGTCGATGAGCGGATGCGCCTCGGCCGGGGCGTGAAACACGGATTTGGTGATCCGCAGGGCGAGCGGGTCCTGGGCGGCGATCCGGTCGGCGAGCCGGTGCGCGGCGTCCATGAGCTCGGACGGGTCGTGGATTTCGGTGATGAGGTTGACGGCGAGGGCCCGGTCAGCGCGCAGCACGGCGCCGGCCAGGAGTATTTCCTTGGCGACGGGCTCCCCCACGAGTTCCTTGAGGCGCCAGCTGGCTCCGGCCGCAGCCAGGATTCCGAGGCCGGTTTCCGGGTTCCCGATCCGGACGGACGGGGTGCCGATGCGGAAGTCGGCCGCGTATGCGAGTTCGGCGCCGCCGCCCAGGCAGAAGCCGTCCAGTGCCGCGATCACGGGCAGGGGCAGCTTGGCGATCCGGACGAAGATGGTGGAGTTGATGCCCTGCAGGGCATCGTCCCGGCGGCGTTCGCGCAGCTGGCCGATGTCCGCGCCGGAGGCGAAGATCCCGTCGGTGCCGGCGATGATGAGGACCTTGGGCTGCTGTTCGAGGTGGGCGCACACGGCGTGGAGCTCGTCGACCATCTGCTGGTCGATCGCGTTCCGCACGTCGGGCCGGTTGAGCCGCACGACCATCCGGTCCTCACGTTCCTCGACGAGAAGCGTGGCGAACCCGGCGGCGTCGAGGGCCGTTTCCTGCGCCCCCACTACACGCGCTCCAGCAGCATGGCGGTGCCTTGGCCGACGCCGATGCACATGGTCGCGAGGCCGATCCTGGCGTCTTCGCGTTCCATCCGGCCCAGCAAAGTGATGGCGATCCGCGATCCGGACGAGCCGAGCGGATGGCCCAGGGAGATAGCGCCGCCGTCGCGGTTGACAAGCTCGGGGTCCAGGCCGAGGCGCCGCATGCTGGCCAGCGACTGAGTCGCGAACGCTTCGTTGAGTTCGACGGCGCCCAGGTCACCGACGCTCAGGCCGCTGCGCTTGAGGACCTTCTGCGTGGCCGGGACCGGGCCGATGCCCATGATCTCAGGCTCGCAGCCGGCCGAGGCGCCGTCGATGATGCGGGCGCGCGGCGTCAGTCCAAGCCTCTGGATCGCGGCCTCCGAGGCGACGATGATGGCGGAAGCGCCGTCGTTGAGGGTGGAGGAGTTACCAGCGGTCACAACCGAGCCCCCCGCGACGACGGGGCGGAGCCCGGCGAGCACGTCCATGGTGGTCCCGGCGCGGGGGCCTTCGTCGGTGTCCACCACAGTCTCGCCCTTGCGGGATTTGACGGTCACGGGAACGATCTCGTCGGCGAAGCGGCCGGCGTCGATGGCTGCCAGGGCACGTTCATGGGAGCGGACCGCGAAGGCGTCCGCGTCCTCGCGGGAGATCCCGTCAACCCGGCCCACCTCTTCGGCCGTCTCCGGCATGGAGTAGGTCATCTTGCCGTCGCGTGACAGTTCGCCCTTCGTGAAGAGCGGGTTGGCGAACCGCCAGCCGATGGAGGTGTCGAAGATTTCGCCCGGTTTGGCGAAGGCCGTCCGCGGTTTTTCCTGGACCCAGGGCGCCCGGCTCATTGATTCGACGCCGCCGGCGACTACGACGTCGGCGGCACCGGACTTGATCATCTGGCTGGCCAGAATGATGGCACTAAGCCCGGAGGCACACAGCCGGTTCACGGTGATGCCGGGGATGTGGAGCGGAAGCCCCGCGAGGAGGGTGGCCATGCGGGCGACGTTGCGGTTCTCCTCGCCGGCACCGTTGGCGTTGCCGAGGATCACCTCGTCGATGCTGTCCGGATCGACGCCGGCCCTGGCCACGGCCTCGCGGACCACCAGTGCGGCCAGGTCATCGGGGCGGACGGCGGAGAGGGCGCCGCCGTAACGGCCGACCGGGGTGCGGGCACCGCCAACAAGAAAAGCCTCGACCATGAGAACATCCTTCACCGAGAAAGCGGGGCCGGCAGCAGACTAATTTACCGACCGTTCGTTCTATAAAGATTACACGGCACGACAGCCGGGTCAACCGGCCGCCGCCGGATTACGCGACGACGACGCCGAGGTGCGTTGCGAGCAGCGGGGCAAGCAGGGTGAGCTGGTAGTCGTCGATCACGAGGCCGGCCAAGTGCCCCAAGCCACTGATCGTGCGGAAGTCGGTGCTCCGGAGGTCGAAGTCCTTGAGCCGGGCGCCGCTGAAGTCCAGGGTTCCGATGGTGCAGTTCTCGAGTGCGACCCGGGTGGCGGTGCAGGAGCCCAGGTCCAGTTCGTTGATGATGCAGTCGCTGATCTGCACGTCGGTGAGCTTGGCTCCGCGCAGGTTCACGTAGTCCAGCTTGCCGCCGTCGATCCGCACGGATTGCCAGCCGCTTTCATAGAGTTCCGCCGATCCCCAGCGGGGGTTGCCGATCTCCACGTCCCGCAGGCTGGACCGGGCGGCGGTCAGCACGGGGGCGTAGACCTCCGTCAGGAGGCAGTCGCGGAAGGTGGCGCCGCGCAGCTGGGTTTCATTGAAGGACGCGCCGGCGAATTCGCACTCGGCGAAGACTGCGCCGCCAAGGTCCAGCCCGTCAGCCGACGCGCGGCTGTACCGGACGCCGTCGTACCGTTCACCCCGCCGGAAATCCGGGGCGGGATCGTCGCGCAGCTCCCCCGGCCGGACCGGCGCGAGGCGCGGGGCGGTAATCTTCGCGGTCTTGTGTGCCATGGCTTCGAGCCTAGCCCGTGGATCCGGCAGATTTCACCGGCACGCTTCGCGCGGGGCCGGGAGGCCCCGGGAACATTGCGGCCGACACGGCCTGCACTCTTGCCGCTTGAATTAGTAAGCATGCTTTGTGTTATGGTGATTGAACGTTGAATTTCAACCGGAAACGAAAGGTGGATCACACCATGGGTATCGGCGACAAGATTCAGAACGAAGCAGAGAACCTGGGCGGCAAGGCCAAGGAAGCTGCTGGAAACGCCACGGACAACGACCGGCTTCGGGCCGAGGGGCAGAAGGACCAGGTTGTGGCCGATGCGAAGAAGGTTGGCGAAGACGTCAAGGACACCTTCAAGAAAGACTAGCCACGCGCAGGCAGGCGGCGTCCGACTTTCCTTGGGGGATGTCTGGCGCCGCTTTTTGCTGCGCGGATTTGGTACAGGTATTGGCGCCCGGTTCCTGCGCCGGGTCCTACCTGCAAGAATGAGCCAACAGCCGACAAGGGGGACCGCATGGCAGGGACAGGTGCAGGCCAGGGCAGGGGCGCCGGCCGGGAGCCTGGCAACGATCTCAGCAACCTTGACCTGAGCCAGGCCAGCGCCGCAGCCGGCGGTTCGCCAGTGCTGCGCGGCTACCTGGCAACGCCGGAGGGCGATGGGCCTTTTCCGGCGGTCCTGATGATCCACGAAGCTTTTGGCCTCGACGGCATCACCGTCCGACACGCGGACCGGCTGGCGGCGGCAGGGTACCTGACGCTGGCCGTTGACCTCTTCAGCGACGGCGGGGCGCGCAGGTGCCTCGTCTCCACCATGCGCTCGCTCTCCGCCGGGGAGGGCCGGGCATTCACCGATCTGGCCACCGCGCGGGCATGGCTGCTGGAGTCCGGCATGACCACTGGCAGGATCGGTGTCATCGGTTTTTGCATGGGCGGCAGCTTCGCCCTGCTGCTGGCCAATGGCCGCTTCGATGCCTCGGCGGTGAACTATGGCAGGCTTCCGAAGGATCCCGATGAGGCCTTGGCCGGCGCCTGCCCGATCCTGGCAAATTTCGGTGGCAGGGACCGCACTCTGCCGGGAGCCGCGGCCAAGCTCACCGCCGTCCTCGACCGCCTGGGCGTGGAGCACGACATCAAGGAGTTCGAGTCCGCCGGGCACGCGTTCCTCAACGACGCGGAAGTGGGGCCCAGGGCGCTGCGCCCGCTCTTCCGCGTCATGGGCATCAAACCGGATCCGGAGTCGGCCCCGGAGGGCTGGCGGCGGATCGAAGACCACTTCGCCAAGCACCTGAAGCGCCCAAGCACCTGAATCCCGAGCAACTCGTCATACCCAACCGACTCGCGGCAGGGGCGTCATGAGCCCTCATAAGGGGACCTGCTGCGACTTACTTGGGTTAGCGGGCACTGGGCGTGAAAGCATACGGAGCATGGCCCAGAAGATTGCGTACCAGGGTGAGCCCGGCGCCAACTCCAATATTGCGTGCATGCGGATGTTTCCCGAGCTGGAGAGCGTCCCCTGCGCCAGCTTCGAGGACGCCTTTGAACTGGTGTCCGGCGGGGCCGCCGACCTCGCCATGATCCCGATCGAGAACTCCATTGCCGGCAGGGTGGCCGACATCCACGTGCTGCTACCGCAGTCCAGGCTGCAGATCGTGGGCGAGTATTTCCTGCCCATCCATTTCGACCTCCTGGGCATCCCGGGCAGCACCATCGAGGCGGCCACCGAGGTCCACAGCCACCTCCACGCGTTGGGCCAGTGCCGGCGGCTGATCCGCTCCGCAGGCCTGCGCCCCGTGATCGCCGGCGACACCGCCGGGTCCGCCCGCGAGGTGCGCGACTGGAACGACCCCACCAAACTGTCCCTCGCTCCCCCGCTCGCGGCCCAGCTCTACGGCCTGGACGTGCTCGCCTCCGCCGTCGAGGACGACCCCTCCAACACCACCCGCTTCGTGGTCCTTGCGCGGGAAAAGCCGCTACCGGCCCGGGACGTCCTGTCCGGACCGGCGGTCACCAGCTTCGTGTTCCGGGTCCGGAATGTCCCCTCCGCTCTCTTCAAGGCGCTGGGAGGTTTCGCCACGAACGGGGTGAACATGACGCGGCTGGAAAGCTACATGGTGGGCAACGAGTTTGCCGCCACCATGTTCATGGCCGACGTCGAGGGCCATCCCGAGGATCTTCCACTCAGCCTGGCGCTGGAGGAACTGGAGTTTTTCACCACCGAGGTGCGGATCCTCGGCGTCTACCCCGCCGCGGAATACAGGTCCGGGCAGACGGCCAGCCGCTGACCGCCCGCCCGGACGCTAAGCGCTGCCTACTTCGCGCTGTTCTGGAACTCGGGGGCGCGCGTGCCTGACTGCAGAAGTGGCGCGAAGAACTCTGCGAGTTCGGCCGTCGCCGTCAGCGGCAGCACGTTGGCCACGTACTGGTCCGGGCGTACCACCACGACGGCGCCGCCACGGTCGATCCCGCGCAGGTCAAAGATGTCCGCCTTGGGATCAGTGCCATAGACCTTCTCCAGGTACGTGAGCTTGAACGGCCCCACCTCGGGCTTGAACGCCGCGGGAACGGCACCGATATCGACGCCGGTGTGGTCCTGCTGGTAGATCACCTTCACGTCGAACCACGCATCGCGGTCGGCGCCCGACGGCGTGGCCGCCAGCGGCGAGTCCGGCGAGTTCGCGATCCACTCGGCGAAGTCGGCAACGGGCGACTGTGCACCGGCCGGCGCCGCGTCCGCGAAGACGTAGATGCGCCAGCGGCCGTCCGCCGTAGCCTGATGGCCGAGCTGGAGCGGATTGGTGTCGCAGACCCGCTGCACCGGCGCGGACTTGAAGCGCTTGCCGACCGGGAAACCGGTGGCCAGGTTCTGGTGGGCCGCCTCGGCGACGATCAGCGACGGCGAGTACTCGGTCATGAAGCCCGCGGGGAACTCAGCCGTGCGCACGTAGAAGTCCTCAAGCTCTGAGGGGTTCTCGAACTCCTCGGGCTTCTTTGCCATCAGCGTCGACCACACCTTGTCGAAGTCGATCAGGTTCTTCGCCACCACCTGGCGCTCGGCCGAGTACGTGGAGAGCAGGCTCTCGGGGCTGCGGCCTTCCAGCACGTGTCCAAGCTTCCAGCCGATGTTGAAGCCGTCCTGCATGGAGACGTTCATGCCCTGGCCGGCCTTGGCACTGTGCGTGTGGCACGCGTCGCCGGTGATGAATACGCGGGGCGTGCGGGTGCCGAGCTCCGCCGGGAGGACGTCGTCGAACCGGTCGGTGAGCCGGTGGCCCACTTCGTACACGCTGTGCCAGGCCACGTTGCGCACGTCGAGCGTGTACGGGTGGACGATCGCGTTGGCCTTGGCGATGATCTGCTCGATGGACGTGCTGCGGACCGCCCCCTTGTCATCGGGACCGACCTCGCCGAGATCGACGTACATGCGGAAGAGATGCCCGCCCTCGCGCGGGATCAGCAGGATGCTGCCGCCATCGTGCGACTGAATGGCGCACTTGAGGCGGATGTCGGGGAAGTCCGTGGAGGCGAGTACGTCCATGACGCCCCACGCGTGGTTGGCCTGGTCGCCGGCCATGGTGCAGCCGATCGAGGCGCGGACCTTGCTGCGCGCGCCGTCCGCGCCGACAACATACTTGGCCCGGACAAGGCGCTCCTGGCCCTCGTCGGGGCCGGCGGTGTGGGCCAGGGTCACAGTGACGGGGTAGTCGCCCTCACCGACCGCGAGGCTGCGGAACTCCAGGCCGTAGTCCGGGGTCATGCGCGTGGGAGAGTTCGCCATGAACTCGCCGAAGTAATCCAGCACGCGGGCCTGGTTGACGATCAGGTGCGGGAACTCGCTGATCCCGCCCGGGTCATCGAGCGTGCGGGCGCTGCGGACGATGGTCGCAGGGTTCGCGGGGTCCGGCTTCCAGAAGGCCATTTCGGTGATGCGGTACGCCTCGGCAATGATCCGCTCGGCGAAGCCGAACGCCTGGAAGGTCTCGACGCTCCGGGCCTGGATGCCGTCGGCCTGGCCGATGGCGAGCCTGCCGCCGCGGCGCTCCACGATCCGCGTGGTGACGCCCGGGAACTGGGACAGCTGCGCGGCTGTGACAATGCCCGCGGGGCCGGTGCCCACAATGAGGACGTCGACCTCGTCGGGAAGGTCTGTGGGGCGATCGATGCCGACGCCGGCGGCCGGCTGGATACGCGGGTCACCGGAAACGTAACCGTGATGGTGGAACTGCACGGGCTTTCCTCACTTCGTTGTGTGGCGGGCTGGTGTGGCGGTCTGCCGCCGCCTTGTGTTCTATATTCGAACTCTGTGTTCAATAATCGAAATCGGTTCTGTGATCCAGAACTGTACGGCAGATATGACGCGGGTTACAAGTGGTTCGAAAAAGCCCGGAAGCGGGGGTTGACGATCCGCATTTCCTGAGCCATAGTCATCGTATACGATTTCGTACTCGATGAGGAGTTAATCTTGGAACAGGTCACCGACCACCTCCTGGCCGCGGCCCGCAAGGTCATCGCGGTGCATATCAACTACCCCAGCCGGGCGGCCCAGCGCGGCCGCACACCTGAACAGCCCTCGTACTTCCTGAAGCCATCGTCCTCCCTGACTGTCGGTTCGGCAGAAGCCCCTTCAACGGTGGAACGCCCGGCCGGCTGCGAGCTCCTCGGCTTCGAGGGGGAGATCGCCTTGATTATCGGCAAACCGGCCCGCCGTGTAGGCATCCAGGACGCCTGGAGCCACGTGGAGTACGTGACGGCCAGCAACGACCTCGGCGTCTATGACCTGCGCTATGCGGACAAAGGCTCCAACCTCCGGTCCAAGGGCGGTGACGGCTTCACTCCCGTAGGCCCGGGGCTGATCGCCGCGGACACCGTTGACCCGGAAAAGCTGCGGATCCGCACCTGGCACAACGGCGCACTCGTCCAGGACGACACCACGGAGGATCTCCTCTTTCCCTTCGCCCGGCTCGTCGCGGACCTCTCGCAACTGCTCACCCTTGAAGAGGGCGACATCATCCTCACCGGCACACCGGCCGGGGCTTCCGTCGCCAAGCCAGGCGACGTCGTCGAGGTTGAAGTCAGCGCTGGCGCAGTCACCACGGGCCGCCTCACCACCACAGTGGCGGAAGGCACGACGCCGTTCGCGGACTTTGGTGCCCGCCCCAAAACCGATGACCTCCAGCGGGAGGAAGCCTACGGCTCCCGGGACGCGGCGGGCCTTCCCGCCGTCGGGCCGGTCCTCTCGCCTGAGCTGAAGGCCAAACTAGAGTCCGTCTGCACCGCCACCCTGTCCTCGCAGCTGCGCAAGCGCGGACTGGACAACGTCAGCATTGACGGGCTTACCTCCACCCGCCCGGAGAAGCGGATCGTGGGCGTGGCCCGGACCCTGCGCTATGTGCCCAACCGCGAGGACCTCTTCAAAACCCACGGCGGCGGCTTCAACGCCCAGAAAAAGGCCATCGACTCCGTCAACGAGGGCGAGATCCTGGTGATGGAGGCACGCGGCGAAAAGGGCACCGGAACCATCGGCGACATCCTGGCCCTGCGCGCCCAGGTCCGCGGGGCGGCGGCGATCATCACGGACGGCGGCGTGCGTGACTTCTCCGCCGTGGCCGCCATGGACATGCCCACCTACTACGCCAACCCGCACCCCGCCGTCCTGGGCCGCCGGCACATCCCGTGGGACACGGACATCACCATCGCCTGCGGCGGCACCACGGTGCAGCCCGGAGACATCATCGTGGCCGACGCAGACGGCATCCTGGTCATCCCGCCGGCACTCGCCGACGAGCTCGCGGACGATTCCGTCGCCCAGGAACGCGAGGAAACCTTCATCGCCGAGATGGTCCAGCAGGGCCACAGCGTGGACGGCCTCTACCCGCTCAACGCCGGCTGGCGGGCCAAGTACTTGGAATGGGAAGCGATGGGAAGCAGGCAAAGCCAATGACTGAGACGGCAACGGGAACCGCAAGCAAATCCCAGCAGGCCTACGAGGCCGTGAAGGCCCGGATCGTGGACGGGACCTACTCCCCCGGTTACCGACTGGTGCTCGCGAAGATCGCCGAGGACCTGGGCGTCAGCGTGGTGCCGGTCCGCGAGGCCATCCGCCGGCTCGAAGCCGAAGGGCTGGTCAAGTTTGAGCGGAACGTCGGCGCCACCGTGTCCGGGATCGACCCCACCGAGTATCTCTACACGATGCAGACCCTGAGCATTGTCGAGGGTGCGGCCACGGCCCTGTCGGCCCCGCTGATCGGGGCGGCTGACGTGGCCCGCGCCAGGGCGGTGAACGAGGAGATGCGCGAATGCCTGCAGCACTTCGATCCGGTCCGCTTCACCCGGCTGAACCAGGACTTCCACAGCGTCCTGTTCGAGCACTGCCCCAACCCGCACATCCTGGACCTCGTGCACCGGGGCTGGAACCGGCTCGCATCCCTGCGGTCCTCCACCTTCCGTTTCGTCCCCGGCCGCGCCCACGACTCCGTCGAGGAACACGAGGCGCTGCTTCAACTGATTGAAAGCGACGCCGACGCCGACACCATCGAGCAAGCCGCCCGCCGCCACCGCAGCGCCACCCTGGACGCCTACCTCGCCCAGACCACTTAGAAGCAACGCGGGGTCACTTCGCCCCCATTAAAGCGCCCCGCATGGGCCGTACGTGACCCCGCGTTGAATCATCAGTAAGGAAGACAACAATGACGTTCACTGCTCCGGAAACCACCACGCACTACATTCCGCAGGACCTTCCCACGCACATCCAGCACTACATCAACGGCGAGTTCGTTGACTCCGTGTCCGGCAAGACCTTCGACGTGCTGGACCCGGTGTCCAACACCAACTACGCCACCGCGGCCGCCGGGCAGAAGGAGGACATCGACCTCGCCGTCGCCGCCGCCCGCGAAGCATTCACCAGCGGCCCGTGGCCGAGGATGAAGCCCCGCGAACGCGCCCGGGTGCTGAACAAGATCGCCGATGCCGTCGAAGCCCAGGAAGCCCGGCTCGCCGAACTCGAAACCTTCGACACCGGCCTGCCGATCACCCAGGCCAAGGGCCAGGCGCTGCGCGCGGCGGAGAACTTCCGCTTCTTCGCGGACCTGATCGTGGCCCAGTTCGACGACGCCATGAAGGTCCCCGGCGCCCAGATCAACTACGTCAACCGCAAGCCGATCGGCGTCGCGGGCCTGATCACGCCCTGGAACACCCCGTTTATGCTCGAGTCCTGGAAGCTCGCCCCGGCCCTGGCCACCGGCAACACCGTGGTCCTCAAACCCGCCGAGTTCACCCCGCTCTCGGCCTCGCTGTGGGCGGCGATCTTCAAGGACGCCGGGCTCCCCGACGGCGTGTTCAACCTGGTCAACGGCCTCGGCGAGGAAGCCGGCGACGCCCTGGTCAAGCACCCGGACGTCCCGCTGATCTCCTTCACCGGCGAGACCACCACGGGCCAGACGATCTTCCGCAACGCCGCCGCCAACCTCAAGGGCCTGTCGATGGAGCTCGGCGGCAAGTCCCCATGCGTCGTGTTCGCCGACGCCGACCTCGACGCCGCGGTCGATTCGGCCCTGTTCGGCGTCTTCTCGCTCAACGGCGAGCGCTGCACCGCCGGCTCCCGCATCCTCGTGGAGCGCGCCATCTACGACGAGTTCTGCGAAAAGTACGCCGCCCGCGCCAAGAACATCGTGGTCGGCGACCCGCACGATCCCAAGACCCAGGTGGGCGCCCTGGTCCACCCCGAGCACTACGCCAAGGTGGCCTCGTACGTGGAGATCGGCAAGTCCGAAGGCCGGCTGCTGGCCGGCGGCGGCCGCCCAGAGCATCTCCCCGCAGGGATCAACAACGGCAACTACATCGCACCCACCGTGTTTGCCGACGTCGCCCCCGACGCCCGGATCTTCCAGGAGGAGATCTTCGGCCCCGTCGTTGCCATCACCCCGTTTGAGAACGACGACGAGGCCCTCGCCCTGGCGAACAACACCAAGTACGGCCTGGCGGCCTACATCTGGACCCAGAACCTGACCCGGGCACACAACTTCTCCCAGAACGTCGAGGCCGGCATGGTGTGGCTCAACAGCCACAACGTCCGCGACCTGCGCACCCCGTTCGGCGGGGTCAAGGCGTCCGGGCTCGGCCACGAGGGCGGCTACCGCTCCATCGACTTCTACACCGACCAGCAGGCCGTGCACATCACGCTCGGCTCCGTCCACACCCCCAAGTTCGGCGCCTAGACCGGCCCCTGACCCCGGTTCCCCAGACATCCAGGCCGGCCAGCCGCCGTCGCACATCACCACAGACCCCTTTCAAAGAAGAGAGAACACCATGACCAACTTCGTCCCCACCCCCACGGTCCCGGCACCGGACATCGTTCGCTGCGCCTACATGGAAATTGTGGTCACCGACCTCGCCAAGTCCCGCGCGTTCTACGTGGACCTGCTGGGCCTGCACGTCACCGAGGAAGACGAAAACGCGATCTACCTGCGTTCCCTCGAGGAGTTCATCCACCACAACCTCGTGCTCCGCAAGGGCCCCATCGCCGCCGTCGCCGCGTTCGCCTACCGGGTGAAGTCCCCCGCCGAGGTCGACGCCGCCGAGGCCTACTACAAGGAACTGGGCTGCCGCACAGAGCGCCGGAAGGACGGCTTCACCAAGGGCATCGGCGACTCCGTCCGCGTCGAGGACCCGCTGGGCTTCCCCTACGAGTTCTTCTACGAGACCGAGCACGTCGAGCGCCTCACCCAGCGCTACGACCTCTACTCCGCCGGCGAACTCGTCCGGCTGGACCACTTCAACCAGGTCACCCCGGACGTCCCCCGCGGCCGCAAATACCTCGAGGACCTCGGATTCCGCGTCTCCGAAGACATCCAGGACTCCGACGGCGTCACCTACGCCGCCTGGATGCACCGCAAGCAGACCGTCCACGACACCGCCCTGACCGGCGGCAACGGCCCGCGCATGCACCACGTCGCGTTCGCCACGCACGAGAAGCACAACATCATCCAGATCTGCGACAAGATGGGCGCCCTGCGCATCAGCGACCGGATCGAACGCGGCCCGGGCCGGCACGGCGTCTCCAACGCCTTCTACCTCTACATCCTGGACCCTGACGGCCACCGCATCGAGATCTACACCCAGGACTACTACACCGGCGACCCGGACAACCCCACCATCACCTGGGATGTGCACGACAACCAACGCCGCGACTGGTGGGGAAACCCCGTGGTCCCGTCCTGGTACACCGAGGCCTCCCTGGTCCTGGACCTCGACGGCAACCCGCAGCCCGTGATTGTCCGCGAGGAAAAGAGCGAAATGGCCGTCACCGTGGGCGCCGACGGGTTCTCCTACACGCGCAAGGACGACACCGCCGACGGCGAGAAGTCGGGCTTCAAGCTCGGGGCGCAGGTCTAACCGATGCTGGACGCGAAGACGATCGAAGCCATTGCCGACGAACTGGTGGAAGCAGGCCGGAACCGCAAGCCGGTGCCGCGGCTGACGGCCCGCTACCCGGAAATGACCGTGGAGGACTCCTATGCCGTGCAGCAGCTGTGGCGGCGGCGGAATGAGGAAGCAGGCCGGACCCTGGTGGGCCGCAAGATCGGGCTCACCTCCAAAGCCATGCAGGCCGCCACGGGCATCACCGAACCGGACTACGGGGCGATCTTCGATGACATGGTGCTGGAAACCGGCTGCTCCGTGCAGTGGGACCGCTACACCCACCCCCGGGTGGAGGTGGAACTGGCGTTCGTCCTGAAAGACGGGCTCAAAGGCCCCGGCTGCACCATCTTCGACGTCCTCAACGCCACCGACTACGTGGTGCCGGCCCTCGAGATCCTGGACTCCAGGATCGAGATGGAGGGCCGGACCATCGTGGACACCATTGCCGACAACGCAGCCATGGGGGCCATGGTGGTGGGCGGCCGGCCGGTGAAGCCCGACGCCGTGGACCTCCGCTGGGTCTCGGCGATCCTGTACAAGAACCAGACCGTGGAGGAAACCGGCGTCGCGGCCGGCGTCCTGGACCACCCGGCCAACGGTGTGCACTGGCTGGCCAACAAGATCGCCGCCCACGGCGACGGCATGCAGGCCGGGGACATCATCCTGGCCGGCTCCTTCACCAGGCCCCTCTGGGTGTACAAGGGCGACACCGTGCACGCCGACTACGGACCGCTGGGGAGCATCACATGCCGCTTCGAGTAGAGGACACTGCAACGTTCCGGGACGCGCTGCGCAACGCATCGGGCGCAGTCGCCCGTCCGCTGGCGGGCATGTGGGTCTGCTCGGGCAGCCCGCTCGTCGCCGAACTCTGCGCCGGATCCGGCCTGGACTGGCTCCTGGTGGACGCGGAGCACAGCCCCAACGGGCTCGAATCCATCCTGGCCCAGCTCCAGGCCATCCACGGCTACCCGGTCCACGTCCTGGTCCGGCCGCCGGCGAACGACACCGTGCTGATCAAGCAGTACCTGGACCTGGGCGTGCAGAACCTGCTGATCCCCATGGTGGACTCCGTGGCCGAGGCGGAGGCCGCCGTGGCCGCGACCCGCTACCCACCCCAGGGTGTCCGCGGGGTGGGTTCCGCGCTGGCCCGCGCGGCCCGGTGGAACCGCGTCCCGGACTACCTGGCCCGTGCCGCCGAGACCGTCAGCGTCACCGTCCAGATCGAGTCCACGGCCGCAGTCGAGGCGGTGGAGGACATCCTGAAGGTCGACGGCGTCGACGCCATCTTCCTGGGCCCCTCCGACCTCGCCGCCTCGATGGGGCTCCTCGGACAGCAGGAGCACCCCGAGGTGCGCGCCGCCGTCGAACACTGCCTTGCCGCCGCAAAAGCGGCTGGCAAACCCGCCGGGGTCAACGCCTTCAACCCGGCAACAGCCCGCAGCTACCTGTCAGCCGGCGCCGGCTTTGTGCTGGTGGGCGCCGACGTCGCCCTCCTGGCCCGCGGCTCCGAGGCCCTCGCCGCCCAATACATCCCGGCCGCGGGGGGCCAGGCTCCCGGCGTCCCGGCAGCCGGTACTCCCGCCAGCTACTGACACCAGCCGCATTTCTAAGGACTTCCCATGACAGTTACTTCTGCGCTCGCCCCTGCCATCTCGCCGGAGCGCGAGGCCGCGCTTCTCGCGTCCGTGCCCACCGGCCTGCTCATCGACGGCCAGTGGCGGGACGCGTCCGACGGCGGCACATTCGACGTGCACGACCCCGCCACCGGGGAGGTGCTCGCCACGCTGGCCTCGGCCACCAGCGGGGACGCCCTGGCCGCCCTCGACGCGGCCGCCGCGGTCCAGGCCGCCTGGGCCCGCACGGCACCGCGCGAACGGGCCGAAATCCTGCGCCGCGCTTTCGACCTGGTCACCGAACGGGCCGAGGACTTCGCGCTGCTGATGACCCTGGAAATGGGCAAGCCCCTGGCCGAAGCGCGCGGCGAAGTCACTTACGGCGCCGAGTTCCTGCGCTGGTTCGCGGAGGAGACGGTCCGCGACTACGGCCGCTACCTCACCACACCCGAGGGCAAGAACAAGATCCTGGTCCAGCACAAACCGGTGGGTCCGTGCCTGCTCATCACCCCGTGGAACTTTCCCCTCGCGATGGCCACCCGCAAGGTCGCGCCCGCCATCGCCGCGGGCTGCACCATGGTCCTCAAGCCGGCCAAGCTCACCCCGCTCACCGCCCAGCTCTTCGCCCAGACCATGCTCGACGCCGGCCTGCCCGCCGGGGTCCTGAACGTCGTCTCCTCCTCGTCCGCGGCCGGGATTTCCGGGCCGCTGCTCGCCGACCCGCGCCTGCGCAAGATCTCCTTCACCGGCTCCACCCCGGTGGGCAAACGCCTGATGGCCGACGCCGCCCAGAACGTCCTGCGCACCTCGATGGAACTCGGCGGCAACGCCCCGTTCGTCGTGTTCGACGACGCGGACCTGGACAAGGCCGTGGAAGGGGCCCTCGCGGCCAAGATGCGGAACATGGGCGAGGCCTGCACCGCCGCGAACCGGTTCCTGGTCCAGGAATCCGTGGCGGCCGAATTCACCGCCAAGTTCGCGGCGGCCATGGGCAACCTGGCCACAGGACGCGGCACCGAACCCGGCACCCTGGTCGGTCCCCTGATCGACGCCGGCGCCCGCGACGACGTCCACGCGCTGGTCAGTGCCGCCGTCGACGCCGGAGCCACCGCCGTCACCGGAGGCTCACCGGTGGAGGGGGCCGGCTTCTTCTACCCGCCGACCGTGCTCGGCAACGTGCCCAACGACGCCCAGATCCTCCGCCAGGAAATCTTCGGCCCCGTCGCCCCGGTCACGACGTTCGCCACCGAGGAGGACGCCATCCGGCTCGCCAACGCCACCGAATACGGCCTGGCCTCCTACCTCTACAGCCGCGACTTCAACCGGCTGCTGCGCGTGGCCGAGCAGATCGAGTTCGGCATGGTCGGCTTCAACGCCGGCGTCATCTCCAACGCCGCCGCACCCTTCGGCGGCGTCAAGCAGTCCGGACTGGGCCGCGAAGGCGGCTCCGAAGGCATCGCCGAGTACACCACCACCCAGTACCTCGGCATCGCGGACCCCTACGCCACCTGACCTCCTGCAGTTCGCCAACCACCACGAGCGGGCACACCGCTGTGCCCGAAGGAACGAGACACCATGAGCGTTTTGCTGCATCCACCACGCACAACCGCAAGCGACACCCGCCGGGTAGCGTTTGCCACCATCGTCGGGACCACCATCGAGTGGTACGACTTCTTCATCTATGCGAACGCCGCGGGCCTGGTCTTTGCCAAGCTCTTCTTCGAACCCGCCGGCAATGACATCGCCTTGTTGGTTTCTTTTGCGTCAGTGGGACTGAGCTTCCTGTTCCGCCCCCTGGGCGCATTCCTGGCCGGACACTTCGGCGACCGGCTGGGACGCAGGGCCATGCTGGTCCTCACGCTGATCCTCATGGGCGCCTCCACCATGCTGATAGGTGTGCTGCCCACCTACGAGGCTGTCGGCCTGGCCGCACCCGTCCTGCTGCTGCTCCTGCGCATCCTGCAAGGCATCTCCGCGGGCGGCGAATGGGGCGGTGCTGTCCTCATGGCCGTGGAACACGCACCCAGTTCCAAGCGCGGCCTGTTCGGTTCATTCCCGCAGCTTGGCGTCCCGCTGGGTATGCTGCTTGCCTCCGGCGTCCTGGCCCTGATGTCTGGCGTGATCTCACCCGGTGCGGCCTTCGTAGAGTGGGGCTGGCGTGTCCCGTTCCTGCTCAGCTTTGTGCTGATCATCGTGGGCTTCATGGTCCGCCGAAGCGTCGACGAGAGCCCCGTCTTCGCGGAAATTGCCACCCGGAAGCAGCAGACCCGCGTTCCGATCGTAGAGCTGTTCAAGAAGCACTGGGTGCTGGTCCTCCTAGCCGCGCTGGTCTTTGCCGGCAACAACGCCGCCGGTTACATGACCACCGGGGGCTACATCCTCAGCTACGCCACCGCCCCCAAGGGACTGGCCATGGACCGGACCGAGGTGCTCCTCGCCGTCACTGCCTCGGCTGCCCTGTGGTTCGTCTTTACGCTCCTCGCCGGCGTCCTCGCCGACAGCATCGGCCGCAAGAAGACCTACCTCATCGGCTACGGCTGCC
The DNA here is from genome assembly GCF_042883665.1 of Arthrobacter sp. NPDC058192. Classification (NCBI taxonomy): domain Bacteria; kingdom Bacillati; phylum Actinomycetota; class Actinomycetes; order Micrococcales; family Micrococcaceae; genus Arthrobacter; species Arthrobacter sp. NPDC058192. The sequence continues at coordinate 181,845 of NZ_JBHVVJ010000005.1, forward strand.
TGATCGTGACGTTCTTCCCGCTGTTTTGGCTTATCAATACCGGCAACATCTGGGCCATGCTCCTGGGTCTGGCCCTCTTCAGCGTCGGGCTCGGCCTGACCTACGGGCCGCAGGCCGCCCTCTACAGCGAACTCTTTCCGGCGTCCATCCGCTTCTCCGGAGTTGCCATCTCCTATGCCGTGGGCGCGATCATCGGCGGCGCCTTTGCCCCGACGATCGCCACGGCGTTGGTTCAGGCGACCGGGACCACCATGTCTGTGTCTGCATACCTGTTGATTGTTGCGCTGATCTCAACGGGCGCGGTGCTGGTGATCCGCGAACGGAAGGGCATCGACCTGGGCATCGACAACCAGGCCGAGCAGGAAGTCGGCGCCACGGTCTTCGACCGGCGCAGTCCCGTCAGCGGCCCCGTCATGAGCGAGGTCTGATCACCTGTGGGGTGAAATCACCGATGACGCTGCGTTAACCCCGACGGCGGCAGCCACCTCCCCAAGGTGGCTGCCGCCGTCGTCGTCATGCGGGCCGTGCCCGCTGCGGAGATCTAGCTGAAGACCTCGCTCTTGGGTTCGTTGTTCTTGACCTTCTGCCAGCCGAGCCACAGCACCAGGGCGAAGAACGGGATGGTGGCGAGGGTCCACAGCCCCAGCAGGAACACATCGCCGGTGGCCTTGTCCGTCATGGTGTCAAAGCCGATCAGCACGGTGATGGCCAGCAGCGCGAGCAGTCCCGCCCAGCTGGTCCAGGGCGAACCCGGCATGGGGAGGCTGGAGACGCGGCCCTTCTGCTGGCGCAGGGCGATCTGGCTCGCGAAGATGGCGCCCCAGGTGAAGATCACGCCGATCGAGGCGGTGTTGAGCGCGAGGTCGAAGGCGTGCGAACCGCCCAGCCAGATGTTCAGGAGGATGCCCACGAGGTAGAAGGCGGCGATGGCGAGGATGGCCGCGTACGGCACGTGGCGCTTGGACATCCGGGTCAGCCACTGCGGGGCATGTCCGTTGTTGGCCATGGTGCGGAAGACACGGCCGATCGAGTACAGGCCCGAGTTGCAGGAGGACAGCGCAGCGGTGATGACGATCATGTTCATGACATCGCCCACCCAGCCGAGGCCCATCTGGCCGAAGACGGTGACGAACGGGGACACGCCTGCCTTGTACTGGTCCGAGGGCAGCAGCATGGCCAGCAGCAGGACGGAACCGACGTAAAAGACCACGATGCGCAGTACGACGGCGCGGATCGCCTTGGGCACTTCGCGCTGGGCGTTTTCCATTTCACCGGCGGTGATGCCGACCAGCTCGATGCCGTTGTAGGCGAAGATCACGGCGTTGAGCACCAGGACCATCACGAGCGCGCCCTTGGGGAACATCCCGCCGTCGTCGGCAAAGAGGTTCGCCACCGAGGCATGGCCCCCGCCCACCTTGGCATTGGTGACCACCATGAAGGTGCCCACGGCCAGGAAAATCAGGATGGCGCCGACCTTGAGGCAGGACGCCCAGAATTCAAATTCGCCGAACGCCTTGACGCTGAGCAGGTTCACGGCGACCAGGAGCGCCAGGGCCGCGATCGCGGAGGCTTCCACCGGCACGTTGGGGAAGAAGAACTGGAAGTAGAGGCCGATTGCGATCAGTTCCGCGATGCCGGTCATGCCCCAGTTGATGAAGTACATCCAGCCGGAAAGGTACGCGCCCTTTTTGCCGAACATTTCGCCGGCGTAGCTGACGAAGGAGCCCGAGGTCTGGCGGTACATGATGAGCTCACCCAGGGCGCGCATCAGCAGGTAGGCGATGACGCCGGCGATGGCGTAGGAGAAGATCAGCGCCGGTCCGGTGGAGGCCAGGCGGCCGCCGGCTCCCATGAACAGGCCGACGCCGATTGCGCCGCCCATCGAGATCATGGTCACGTGGCGGCCGCTCAGGGTCTTCTTATAGCCCTCGGCGCTGAGGGTCGAGTCGGCGGCGGGTTGCGCCTGCGCGCTCTGAAGTTCGGTGGGGGTAATTGATGGCACAGCTGATTCCTTGCAGGTCGAGGTATGGCCGGGACAGGACCGTGGATTCAAGTACACAAAATTCGGGTCTAAGCCCTTTGCAGGGGCTAAAACATGTACCGAAGCTCACAAGTGTCGAAGCTCGCGCGGCTCATCTATCGTACTAGCATTCAGGACCCCGGCGTGACCCGGGCGACATTCTGATCCGCCCCGAACCGCCGCAAACAACAGTCACTTCACGCAAAAGCACTGGTCAACCCGCTGTTTTCCATTAGTCTGGGCACACCGGCGGGACTTTCCGGCCGGGGTGCCTGCAACATCAATGCAGGCCATGGCAGGAACGCCATGAGCCAGGGGGGACTTATGAAACAGAGAGCGCTTCTGCCTGCAGTGCTGCTTCTCGTACTAGCGGGGTGTTCGAGCGGCGGCTCCGGTCCGGCCGGACCCAGCGAAAGCCGCACCGCAGCAACGCCGATACCAACAACGTCAACTTCAACATCACAGACGCCAGGATCTCCGGCGCCGGGTACCTCCGAGCCTGCCGATGTTTCCACTTCCCTGAACGCACCCGACGCATTGCGGCAGCAGTCCTGCACCGCAACAGCCGACGGGTCGTGGTCCTTCAAGGGCACCCTCGTCAACGACACCGATAAGAACAGAGTGTTCACCGTGGCCATCGCGGTCACGGTCGGCCCCGAGGTGGCAGGGCACACGCTCATCACCCAAGCCGTTCCAGCCGGCAAGTCGGCCGACATTGCCGCGGCCAACTTCGCCAAGACCAAGGACAGCAGCGGGACCTGCACGCCAGTCGTCTCCGTGGAGGACGCGCCATGAAAAAGAAGTCACTTCTCATCACGGCCGTGATCCTTTCACTCACTGCCGGGCCACTGGCAGTCGGGCCGGCCTTCGCCAAGGATGCCCCCGTTGCACCGCCGGCAACCAGCCCGGCGGCCGCGCCCACCGAAACGGCGGCCACGCCGACCGGGTCCGCATCGGCCCCCGCCGCCCCGGTTCCAGAAGGAACCGCAAGGCCTACTGCGACGGCGAAGGCCACCGCGGAGCAGACGCAGCCCCTTGCCGAACCGACGCCGACCCCGACCCCGACCCCGACGAAGGAGCCGACCCCGACCCCGACGAAGGAGCCGACGCGTCCGCCCGTCGTCGTCCAAGGGCCCATCGAGACGAAGTGGACGGCGCTGAAGGGTGCCGCCGGCGCCCTCGGCGCGCCGACCGCCAAACAGGTCTGCTCCCTCGGGGTCTGCAGCCAGACGTTCGAAGGCGGATCCATTTTCTGGACCTCGGCAACGGGGGCGCACCCGGTCCTGCGGAGCAAGGGACACACCGGGCCCCGCTGGCACGCGAAGGGCGGCCTGGCGCTTTTCGGCTATCCCGTCACGGATGAGTCCGCTGTGTCTGGCGGAACTATCCAGAAGTTCTCCAGCGGCCGCATCTTGGCATGGACAGGCACGCGGTTGCTGGAGTTCTCGGCCCAAAACGGCATCGGGAGCCGTTGGGCCGCCGCCGGCGGCGAGGCAGTCCTGGGCCTGCCCGTAACCGACGAGGCCTGCGGATTGAAGCCATCCGGATGCTTTCAACAGTTCGACAAAGGCTACATCTACTGGGCGTCGGGAATCGGTGGCCATGTGGTCTGGGGTGGCATTCTGGGTCGTTGGAAGGCTGGCGGGGCACAGAAAGGCCTGCTGGGCTACCCGGTCACCGAGGAAGCCTGCGGCCTGACTGCCAGGGGCTGCGTGCAGCACTTCCAGGGTGGCAGCATCTTCTACTCGCCCACCACGGGCGCGCATGTAACCCGCGGCGCTATCGGCAGCCGGTATTCCGCCGCCGGAGCGACGCGAAGCATGCTGGGCTACCCGCGCACGAGCGAAACCTGCGGACAACCCGCCGGTGGCTGCGTGCAACGCTTCCAAGGCGGAAGTATCTACTGGTCACCCGCCACGGGTGCATGGATGTCCGGCAGGGGAATCGACAGCCGGTTCGTAATAGCGGGTGGCCCTGGCGGCTCACTGGGGTACCCCATCGCGAGCGAGCGTTGCGTTGCCGGCGCCTGTGCACAGACCTACCAGGGCGGGGATATCACTTGGTCCAGCACCGCCGGGTCCAAGTCATATGGCAGGTCTGAATGCCACAAGCTCAACAACGGCCAGGCCAAATACCCCACGTACGGAGCGAAGCGCGTCCTGCTTACCTGGACCTCGGGCTATGGAATATCCCACGCGACCAACATGTACTGCGTGAACGTCGCCGGAGCTTATGTGCCGGACTGGCGGACTGACGGCTACGTCGGCAAATCGGGTTTCAAACCGCCGGGCGTGCCGTCCGGTCCCACCCGTAACCTGTACTCGCCCACCGGCTCGTTTTCCGTGACGGAAGCCTTCGGCCTGGGCAACCCGGGAACGAAACTTTCCTACCGCACGCTGAACCCCCGTTCGCGGTGGGGCGGGAACCCCTGGACGGCAACGTACAACAAGTACCACGAGTCTTCCTCCTGGGTGGGCTGGGACGAGAACATGTGGTGGTTCGCCAGCCTGGGTGATTACCGCCAGGGCGCGGTCATCAACTACAACCGGCCCAACATCGTCCAGAACGCGGGCTTCGCCATCTTCCTGCACATGCACAAGGTGCCGACTGCCGGGTGCATCTCGCTCGATGACTGGGCGGTCGTTGACTACCTCCGCAAGTCCAGCCCGGGCGACCGGATCATGATGGGGACCTATGGGGCACTGTTCCGCTAGCTCCAGAGCACTGCAGCCCTCAAAGCTAACGCCCGGCGCCCTCGGCCCGGGCGTTAGCCGTTTCCGGGAACCCGCGGTGGGGACGGGCGGCGCTAGGCTGGGGTCATGGGCACAGCTCTCCGCACACCACCCGCGCCGCAGCCGGAGCTTTACCGGTTCTCCCGGCTCGATGCCGTCACTGCAGGCCTCTACGTGACCGTGGCCGGTTTCTTCGCCGTGGCCGGCGAACTGCTGGCGCCGCTGCTGCTCCAGGTCTCGCCCAATCCCGCCGTGGCGTCCTACGCCGTGAACCTGATTTTTTACGCGACCATCGGCTTCCTGGCCCTGGCCGCGGCCCGGCGCGTAGCCCGGCGTGACCTGAGCGTTCTTGCGACGAGGCCCTGGTTCACCGCGCTCATGGTGCCGCTGGCTGTGGTGGCGATGCTCATCCTCACCGCGGTTTTCGTGGCCGTCAGCGGGCCGGTGCAGACCTCCGCCAACCAGGCCGGGCTCCAGGCGCTCATGCAGCAGGTCCCGGTCTGGCTCATGGTGCCGCTGCTGGTGATCGTGGGCCCGTTCGTCGAGGAATACATTTTCCGCCACCTGCTGATCGGAAAACTGAGCCGCCGGCTCAACCTGTGGTTCTGTTGCGTCCTGTCCGTGCTGCTCTTCGCGGCCCTGCACATCGTGGGCCAGGAGCAAATGACCCTGCAGGTGCTGATGCCGTACCTCGCCATGGGGGCCGTCCTGGTGTTCGTGTACGTCTGGACCGGGAAGAACGTCATGTTCTCCTACTTCGTCCACGCCGCCAAGAATCTCCTGGCCGTCGCTTTCATCTACGCGATACCGCCGGAAGTCCTCGAACAGCTCCAGCAGGTCCAAGGCTAACCACAGCAACCACCCCCTACCGCCGCGGGCCCCGGCGTCGTAGGTTCTTCCCATGACACTGAACATCCAGATAACCGTGGACTGCTTCAAACCGCACGAGCTCGCCGAGTGGTGGGCCGAAACCCTGGACTGGGCCGTGGAGCCACAGGACGAGAACTTCATCCGCTCCATGATCGAGCAGGGCTACGCCACAGAGGCGGACACCCAGCTCCACCGGGGCAAGCTCGTCTGGTGCGCCGGAGCAGCCATCCGCCCGCCGGACGAAATCGAGACCAAGAACCCTCCCCGCCGGCTGCTGTTCCAGACCGTCGCCGAAGAAAAGACCACCAAGAACCGTGTCCACTGGGACGTGAGACTGGACGGGCGGGACAAGGATGAGGTCCGCGCGGCTCTGGAAGCGCGCGGCGCAACGTTCCTGTGGACGGCCACCCAAGGGCCCCTGGAATGGCACACCATGGCAGACCCGGAGGGCAACGAGTTCTGCATCAGCTGAGCGGATTACTAGACTCGGACTGTGAGCAACGAAATCCCGGCCCAGGTATCCGACGTCTTTGACCCCCGGCGGTGGCGCACCGTCTCCGGTTTTGACGACTTCCAGGACATGACCTACCACCGGCAGGTGGAGCGGTCCGAGGACGGCTCCGTGGTCCGGGACCTGCCCACCGTGCGCATCGCGTTCAACCGGCCCGAGGTCCGCAACGCGTTCCGGCCCGGCACCGTGGACGAGCTCTACCGCGCCATGGACCACGCCCGGATGACCCCGGACGTGGCCACCGTGCTGCTCACCGGAAACGGCCCCTCGCCGAAGGACGGCGGCCATTCGTTTTGCTCCGGCGGGGACCAGCGGATCAGGGGCCGGGATGGTTACCGGTACGCAAATGGCGAGACGACGGAAACCATCGATCCCGCACGCGCCGGCAGGCTCCACATCCTTGAAGTCCAGCGGCTCATGCGCACCATGCCCAAGGTGGTGATCGCCGTCGTCAACGGCTGGGCGGCCGGCGGCGGGCACTCCCTGCATGTGGTCTCGGACCTCACCATCGCCTCCCGCGAGCACGGCAAGTTCAAGCAGACCGACGCGACCGTGGGAAGTTTCGACGCCGGCTACGGCTCGGCACTCCTGGCCCGCCAGATCGGCCAGAAATCCGCCCGCGAAATTTTCTTCCTGGCCCGCGAATATTCCGCCGAGGACATGGTCCGGATGGGCGCCGTCAACGAGGCCGTGGACCACGAACGCCTCGAGGAAGTCGCCCTGGAGTACGCCGCCGACATCGCCCGGCAATCCCCGCAGGCCATCCGCATGCTCAAGTTCGCCTTCAACCTGGCCGACGACGGTCTGGCCGGCCAGCAGGTCTTCGCCGGTGAAGCTACCCGTTTGGCATATATGACCGACGAGGCCGTGGAGGGCAAGGAAGCCTTCCTCGAAAAGCGGGACCCCGACTGGTCCAAATTCCCGTACTACTTCTAAGGCGCGCTGTGACAGCCATGAACATCGAGCCGGCCCTCAAGGCGCTGGCTGCTGCCCTCCACGGTGAGGGACCCGCCGTCGAGCTCTCCGCGGGCCCGGACGGCTCCCCCGTGCTGGCGTTCCCCGCAACGCCGGGCTTCGAGGACGCCGCCGTCGTGGTCCGCACGTCGGGGTCCACCGGCGCACCGAAAGCCACCGTCCTCACCGTTGACGCCCTGGCGGCCTCGTCCATGGCGACCGCGTTCGCGCTGAAGGGCGAGGGCCAATGGCTGCTGGCTCTTCCCGTGCAGTACGTCGCCGGTGTCCAGGTGCTGGTGCGCTCGCTCTTCGCCGGAACCCGGCCGTGGGTCATGGACCTGGCTGACGGCTTCACTCCTGAGGCGTTCACGGCCGCGGCGCTGGAGCTCACGGACAAGGTCCGCTTCACCTCGCTGGTGCCCACGCAGCTGCAGCGCCTGCTGGACTCGCCCTCGGCCGAGACGCTGGCCGTGCTGCGGCGTTTCAACGCCATCCTGCTCGGCGGCGGCCCCGCGTCCCCGGAGCTGCTCGATGCGGCCCGGGACGCCGGCGTGACAGTGGTGACCACCTACGGTTCCGCCGAGACTTGCGGGGGCTGCGTGTATGACGGCTTCCCGCTCGAAGATGTTCTGGTCCGCGTCGCGGAGGACGGCCGCATTCTGCTGGGCGGGGCCACCGTGGCCGCCGGGTACCTGGCGGCCCCCGGACTCTCGGCAGAGACGTTCGTCGAAGAGGACGGCGTCCGCTGGTACCGGACCAATGATCTCGGCGAACTGGACGCCGACGGCCGGCTCACCGTGCTCGGCCGGGCGGACGACGTCGTCATCACCGGCGGCCTGAAGGTTTCGGCCGGGCACGTGCAGTCGGAGCTGGAAAAGCTCGACGGCGTCCGCGCGGCTTTCGTGGCCGGCGTGCCCTCCGCCGAATGGGGTCAGGCCCTGGCCGCGTACGTCGCGGTGGCCGACAGTTCCCCGGAAGGGCTGGCGGCGTTCGCCGACCGACGGGGCGAGACCTGGGGACCGGCGCTGGGGGCGCTGGCCCCGAAAACGGTCCTGCCCGCCGCGGAACTGCTTATGCTGCCCAACGGCAAACCGGACCGCCTGGGCATGACGGTCCTGCTGGATGCGCTGCATCAGGGAAAATAGACAAGGTGCCTCCGGCCTTTTGGCCGCGCATTTAGCCAACCAACGAGCACACAACGAACCAACGAGGTACTGACCGTGGCCACAGCCGCACAATGGATCCAAGGCGCCCGACTGCGCACCCTGCCCGCCGCGATTGCGCCGGTGCTGATCGGCAGCGCAGCCGCATACGAGATGGATTCGTTCATCCTGCTGAACGCCGTGCTGGCCGCGTTGGTCGCCCTGCTCCTGCAGATCGGTGTCAACTATGCCAACGACTACTCGGACGGCATCCGCGGCACTGACGAGGACCGGGTGGGCCCGCTCCGGCTCGTGGGCTCGGGCGCGGCCAAGCCGGAGCACGTAAAACGGGCCGCGTTCGCGGCTTTCGGCCTGGCGATGCTGTTCGGGCTGATCCTCGTGATCATCACACAGGCGTGGTGGCTGATTCTGGTCGGCCTCGGCTGTGTGCTGGCCGCCTGGGGCTACACGGGCGGCAAGAACCCGTACGGCTACCTCGGCCTGGGCGATGTCTTCGTGTTTGTCTTCTTCGGGCTCGTGGCAACGCTAGGCACCACCTACACGCAGGCCGGCCAACTCAGCCTCGCCGCGATCATCGGAGCGATCGGCACGGGACTGATCGCCTGCGCCCTGCTGATGGCCAACAACGTCCGCGACATCCCGACCGACCGCAAGGCCGGAAAGAAGACCCTGGCCGTGCGGCTCGGCGACAAGCATGCCCGCGAAAGCTACGTGCTGATGCTCGCCGTCGCGATCCTGCTGGTGATCGTCCTGGCGCCGGTGCGGCCATGGATGCTGATCGTGCTGCTGCTGATCCCGGCCAGCCTCATGCCGTCCTGGTTGATGATCGCCGGGCGGCGGCGCAAGAGCCTCATCCCGGTGCTCAAGCAGACCGGACTCATCAACCTCGGCTTCGCCGCCCTGTTTTCCCTGGGCCTCGTCCTGAGCCACGGCTTCTAAAGCCCGCGCTCCACGGGACGGACGACGCGCGGCCCGCCCCGCCCCGCCGTTTTCGACGGTTGGCGTTGTCCGGCGCCTAGGAATCCTTGGGGCGCGTGTCCGTGTGGACTGTGATGTCGGGGTGCTGGTCCACCAGGCGGTCTTCGGCGTCGGCGTCGGCCACCTCACCGGCGCTGCGCAGCGGTTTGGCCTTGCCCGAGAACCGGTGGTGGAGGGTCGCGGTGGCCGCGTCGCGCTGCCTCTGGAAGAACAGGAAACTGATGGCAAAGGCCATCATCCCGGCGCACAGCGCGGCCAGGAGCACACCCAGTTGCAGGTAGAGGAAGAGCGCGAACAAGGGCGCAAACAGCGCCAGTCGAATCAGGGAGTATTTGAGGAAAGCCACACTCCAAGTTTAGCCGCCATGCCGGCCGCCGGGTTCCTGCCGCAGACGCGTTCCCGGCCACGGTGACCGGCGCCGCCGGCCCGCCTGACGGCTAGACTGAAGATATGCTCCGCGTAGTGGTCCCGATCGTCATCCTGGTCGTCTTCGTCTACGGGCTGGTCGACCTCATACGGACGGACGCACGGCTGACCAGGGGCATCTCCAAGACCGCCTGGGTGTTCGTGCAGGTCCTCCTCCCCGTGATCGGTGCCGTCCTGTGGTTCCTGATCGGGCGTCCCCGCGCCACGGACGCCGCCCCTGTGGCCTACAGCCACCCGGTCGCGCCCGACGACGATCCGGAGTTCCTGCGCAACCTTGAAATCCGCCGCCGCAACCAGATCGAGGCGGACAGGCTCAAGAAGCCCAAGAAGGAACTTGAGGCCAAGGAACGCAAGCCCGACGCCGGCACCGCGGAACCCGGCGGTCCGGAGGACGCCGGCGACGCCCGCGAACCCGGGGACGCCGGTACCCAGGGCACCGACGAGGTCAAGTAGCGAAATTTGACCGTTGCGGTGTTCCCACGCCGCGTGCATGTTTGATCCATGGATAGCGTTTCGCGGAGGGCCTTCCTTGCCGCCGGACTGGGAGCCGGCGTCCTCGTCACCCTGCCCGGGGCCGCCGTGACGGGCATCTCGACCGCAGCGGACGGCGCGCTCCGGGGCGACCCGTTTATGCTCGGCATTGCCTCGGGAGAACCGTGGCCGGACGGCTTTGTGCTGTGGACCCGCTTGGCGCTGGAGCCCCTCGCGGCGGACGGCCTCGGCGGAATGCCATCCCGAAGCATCCCGGTAGCCTGGGAGGTGGCCGAAGACGCCGCCATGGGCAAAGTCGTGGCCCGGGGGCTTGAATACGCCCATGTGGAAAGCGCCCATTCGGTACACGTGGAATTGCGGGGGCTGCAGCCGGGCCGTGAGTACTTTTACCGGTTCCGCAGCGGACGTCACGTCAGTCCCGTTGGGCGGACACTGACGAGTCCTGCACGCCATGAGACGCCGGCGGCGCTCTCCATGGCCTTTGCCAGCTGCGCAAAATACGAGCAAGGCTTCTTCACGGCATACTCGAGCCTAGCCCAAGGCCACCCGGATTTGGTGTTGCACCTCGGGGATTACATATACGAACGCCGCAGCGGCACCGATGTCCGCGTCAAGGCCCGCACGCACGACGTTTTGGAGACCGTAACGCTTGAGGGTTACCGCCAGCGCCATGCCCAGTACAAGTCCGACGCCGACCTGCAGGCTGCGCATGCGATAGCACCGTGGCTGGTGGTCTGGGACGACCACGAGGTGGACAACAACTATGCGGATGACGTTCCCGAGGACAGGAGTGCGGCCGAGATGAACGATACCGCTGCGCATTTCCGCATGCGTCGCGCCGCGGCCTTCAAGGCCTACTACGAGAACATGCCGCTCCGCGCGTCCTCTGTCCCTGCCGGAGCCGACATGAAAATATTTCGCACGATTCAGTGGGGCCAGCTCGCCAATTTCCACATGATGGACACCCGCCAGTACCGGGATGATCAACTCGCCGGCGACGGCTGGCGGAAGAACCTCGCCGGACGGCTAAAGGAGAACCGCACCATCACCGGCGCCCAACAGGAGAAGTGGCTCCTGGACGCTTTCAAGAGCTCCACCCAGTGCTGGGACATCTTGGGCCAGCAGGTCTTTTTCGCAGAGCGGGACCGCAACGCGGCCGCCAATATCGATGACGTGTCCATGGACGGCTGGGACGGCTACGTAGCGTCGCGCCGACGCATCACCCAGGGATGGGTGGACGCGAAGGTGCGCAACGCCGTCGTCCTCACAGGGGATGTGCACCGGCACTGGGCCAACGAACTAAGGCTCGATTTCAAGGATCCCGCGTCACCGGTTGTGGGCTCAGAACTGGTCAGCACGTCCATTACCTCCGGGGGCAACGGTTCGGACGCCACGTTCGATCCGGTCATGGCCTGGAACCCGCACCTGAAGTTCTACAACAATCAGCGCGGCTACGTGACGACACGGATCACCAAGGATTCGTTGCGGGCGGACTTCCGCGTGCTGGACTTCGTCAGCAGGCCGGGGTCCCCGGTCAGCACGAAAGCCTCGTTTCAGATCAACGATGCCGTTCCGGGCCTCGAGCGTTACAGCCCGGAGTAGGAGTGCAGGCCGTTGAAGAACTGGTTCACGATCGTGAAGTTGAAGACCACGCACAGGTAGCCCACGATCGACAGCCACGCAGCGCGGGTTCCGGTCCAGCCCCGGGTGGCGCGGGCGTGCAGGTAGCCGGCGTAGACCACCCAGATCACGAACGTCCAGACTTCCTTGGTGTCCCAGCCCCAGAACCGGCCCCAGGCCTTCTCCGCCCAGATGGCGCCGAACATGAGGGTGAACGTCCAGCCGACGAAAGCGATCGCGTTGATGCGGTAGGACAGGTTCTCCAGGCTCAGCGCGTTCGGGACAAGGCGCATGAACCCGAGCTTGTCGGCCCCGCCGGCGGCGATGGTCTTTTGCCGGTGCGACTGCACGAGCTGCAGCGCGGACATGGCGAAGGTCAGCGTGAACAGCGCCGAGGACATCACGGCGATGGACACGTGGATGACCAGCCAGTAGCTCTGCAGGGCCGGCACGAGGTGGCCCACAGGCGTCCAGAAGGCGATGGAGGCCGCCACAAGCATGATGATGGCCAAGCCGATCACGAACGTGCCCAGGAAGCGCAGGTCGCGGCGGATCAGCACCAGCAGGAAGACGGCCACGGCCACGAACGCGCCGGTGGTGAGGAATTCGTACATGTTGCCCCACGGCACCCGGCCTGCGCCGAGCGCCCGGGTGATCACGCCGGCGGCATGGATTGCCGCGCCGAGGACGGTCAGCGCGACGGCCACGCGGGCAGGGGCACGCCGCTCCCCGCCGTAGCGCATGCTGCCGTCCGCGGTCTGGCCCGCCCCCGCCGAGGCACCGCCGGAGAGGGCCGACGTCGGACGCTCGGCGCGGCCTGCGGGGCCGCTGAGATGCGCGTCGGCACGGTCGACGCCGCTTCCGGAGGCCCGGGCGCCGACGCCCGCGGGGGTGCGCACCGCTTCGGCTGCCTGCCCGGAAAGTTCCGCGGCCTTCAGGTCAACCGCGCGCAGCATCTTGCTGCTCTTGGCCAGGTCCCAGGCGAAGGCGATGAACGCCACCGTGTACGTGCCGGCGGCCAGCAGCATGAAGAGCTCGCTGTACTGACCCATGGTTTCGTTGATGGGGAACATTACTGATCCTTCTTTGACTCGGGAGAGCCTGCTGTGGACTGGATGAAGCCAGCTTCGTGATCGTCCGGGGAGGGTTGCTGATCGCGGGCGGCGCCGGTATCCGCCCCGCCATTATTCCCTGTTCCGCTGGGAGCCGACTGGGAGGCGTTGGGCGCGGGCTCAGTGGCGTCCAGGTGCCATTCGCTGGAGAGCAGTTTCCGGATGGCTGCGGCCTCCCCTGCCAGGCGGTGGTCTTCGCCGCGGGCCAGGAGGCCGTATTCCACCATGGTGCGGCCGTCCTCGTGTGTGCCCGTGCGGACCCACAGGCGGCGGCGGTTCACGTAGAGCGACGTGACCAGTCCTGCGACGGCCATGAGCGCGAAGATCAGGGCGTAGAGCTGGCCGGGGTTGTGGTGGATGTCCACGCCGACATAGCGCTTCACACCGTCGAAGCTGATGGAGCCCTTGCCGTTCGGCAGCTTGTATGTGCTGCCGGGCGCCAGGGTGATGCCCTTGGTGGCCAGGTTCCTCGCGTTGAGCGGCGTCAGGTTTTTGACGTCGAGTTCGAAGACGTTCTGCGGCGCACCCGCATCCAGGCCAAGGTCGCCGTAGTAGGAGTTCAGGCTCAGCTGCGGGTTGATGAGTGCCGGGTCACCGCTGAAAGACACGCCCTTATCGGTGACAAAGGCCGTGGGCAGGAAAAACCCGGCGAAGGCAAGCTGTTCCGGCTTGGCGTCCGGGACCTTGATGACCACCGAGGAGTAGTAGTTTTCGCCCTGGAGCTTGGCGACCACGGGACCCTGCATGGCGATGTTCCCGGCGGCGTCGCGGACGGTGACCACCGGGGCATAGCCGTTGCCCGTGAGGTACACGCTGGTGCCGCCGAGGCTGAGCGGGTCATTGACCTTCAGCACTTCCTTCTTGGCCGGAGCGTCCGGATTTTCCTTGGTGGTCACCTGGGCCGTGAAATCGATGGGCTGTCCGAACTTGGCCTTGGATTCCCGGTCGAAGGTGATGTCGAACTTGTCCAGCTGGACCGAGTACGGCTGCAGCTGGCTGCTCTGGAAGTTGGTGCCGGGCGTGAACTGGTCATAGCCGACGAGGGTGTTGACGAAGGTGTCACCCTCCACCAGGATCCGCTGTCCGCTGTAGCCGAAGAGGCCGCCGATCGCCACGGAGATCAAGACCCCGATCAAAGCGGTGTGGAAGACGAGGTTGCCGACTTCCTTCAGCAAGCCGCGCTCGGCCCCCAGGGAGGGCCGGGCGCCGTCGCGGTCCCGAACGTCGACGCGGTAGCCGCGCCTTTTCAGCAGTTCCGCGGCACTGGAGATGGCTGCCGGCGCCGGGATCCCGGCGTCGGCCGGAATCACGAGGGTGCCGTATTCCGGCAGCCGGGACAGCCGGGCGGGGGTGCGCGGGGGCTGGGAGCGCATCGCCTTGTAGTGCGCGATGGCGCGCGGTACCACGCAGCCGATCAGTGAAATGAACAGCAGGAGGTAGATCGCGGAAAACCACGCCGAGGAATAGACGTCGTAGAGCTGCAGGGAATCGAGGAGCTGGCCGTAGTCCGGGTGGTCCTTGATGTACTGGGTGACGATCGCCGGGTTGGCGGGGCGCTGCGGGAACAGCGACCCGGGCACGGCGGCAACGGCCAGCAGCAGGAGCAGGAAGAGGGCGGTACGCATGCTGGTCAGCTGCGTCCAGGCCCACCGAAGCATCCCCCACGGACCGAGCGTGGGCAGGACAGCCTCGGACTTCGGGGACTTTTTCTTCTTTACGTTCACGCGCTCGCTCATCAGATCGGCAATTTCACATCGGTTTGGAACCAGTACTGCAACTCGGACACCCAGGTGCCCCACACGCCGCTGGCCATCAGGACGCCGAGCAGGACCAGGATGCCGCCGCCGGTGCGCTGGATGGCGAGCCGGTGCTTGCGGAAGAAGGACATCACGCCGATGCCGCGGCGCACGGCCAGGGCAATCAGCAGGAACGGAATGCCCAGCCCCAGGCAGTAGACGAACGCCAGGAACGCGCCCTTGGCCGCAGAGGAGCCGCCAGAGAGGCTCAGGAGCTGGACGGCCGAATAGGTGGGACCGATGCACGGTGCCCAACCCAGCCCGAAGGTGACGCCCAGCAAGGGTGCGCCCCACAGCCCGGCCGGCGGCTTGGCATGAATCTTCGCATCGCGCTGGAGCCAGCCGAAGCCGCCCATGAACACAACGCCCATGATTATCACGAGGACGCCGAGCAGCTGGGTGATCCATCTGTTCTGGGAGCCGGTGATCAGGCTGCCCAGCTGCCCGAACGCACCGCCCAGCAGCACGAAAATCACGGAGAAGCCGAGAACGAAAAGCCCGATTCCGGCCAACATCCGGCCGCGCCTCTGCTTCTGCAGGTCGACGCCGGTCAGCCCGGTGACGTAGCCGAGGTAGCCGGGCACGAGCGGCAGCACACAGGGTGAAAGGAAGGAGACGAGGCCGGCCAGGAGCGCGACAGGAATGGCAAGCAGGAGCGATCCGTTCAGGATGGCTTCGGCGAAGGGGCTGTTCACGGCGTGGACCGCGCTACTCAGCCACGGCGGCGGCGATGAGGGACTTGAGCGTGCCCTGCTGGATTTCGCCGAGGACCCGGGACGCGACGCGGCCCTGTTTGTCCAGCACGAGCGTGGTGGGGACGGCGCCGGGCGGCACGAGGCCGGAGACGGCCAGGAGCACGGCTCCGTCCTTGTCGTTGAAGCTCGGGTACGTCAGGTTGAAGGTCTTGTCGAACGCGTCGGCCGTGGGCTTCTCATCGCGCAGGTTGACGCCGAAGAACTGCACGCCCTGGCTCTTGAACTCCTGGTTCAGCGCCTCGAGCGAGGGCGCCTCCACCCGGCAGGGGGCGCAGGCCGCGAACCAGAAGTTCAGCACCGTCACCTTGCCGGGGAAGTCGGCCGACGTGACGGCGGTGCCGTCGAACAGCGTCCCCTTAAGCTGCACCGGGCTCTTGCGGTCGGCGACGGCGAACTCGGTTACCGATCCGTCGCCGGCGACGTAGTTCTTGTTGTCCCCTGCCTTGGCCTGCTTCGCGAGGGCATCGTCCTGGGCACAGCCGGACAAGCCGAACACCGCGGCCAAGGCGGCGCCGCCGGCAGTGAGGGCGCTGCGGCGGGACAGCGGAGCCCCCGCGCGGCGGTTCTGTGCCATCCTCAAGCTCCCGGGGTGCTGGCGGCACCGGGCAGCAGGGCGGCGGCGGGCTCGCTGTACTCGACGCGCACGAGGCCGCCGTCGTCGAACACCAGGGACGTCACGGAGGTCAGCGTGCACTCGCGCTTGCGCGGGTCATGCCACAACGGGCGGCCTTCGGCGCTGAGCCGTGTGGCCCAGATGGGCAGCTGGTGGCTGACGAGGACGGCTTCGGCCCCGTCACCGCCCAGCTCAATCGCCCGGAGGCGGGCATCGTGGACCGCGGCGGTAACCCGCGCTGCCTGCACCTTGTACGGCTCACCCCAGGACGGCCGGAACGGGTTGTACAGCCGGGCCCAGTGCCTGGGCCTGAGCAGTTCGGCCTTGGTGACGTGGAGGCCCTCGAAGTAATTTTCGGCTTCGATGATGCGGGCATCCGTGGCAATCTCGAGACCCAGGGCGTCGGCGATGGGCTTCGCCGTCTCCTGCGCGCGGGTCAGCGGGGAGGCGCCGAGGTGAACGATCCGCGCCCCCTGCGCGGCACGCTCGCTGAAGTGTTCCGCCAGCGTTCGGGCCATCTCCCGGCCCAGCTCGGAGAGGTGGAATTCGGGCAACCTGCCGTACAGGACACCCTCGGGGTTGTGGACCTCGCCGTGGCGGAGCAAATGAACAGTGGCTTGGGGCATGTCTACCAGTTTCTCAAAGATGCTTGTCGATCTGAAATCTTCTACGAAAGGTAGAACTCAAAAGTTTTGAAAGATGTTCCCCGGAGTTGGAATAAAAGATGCAAACGCATGTTTATACTGGGTGAAGCAGTTAGTTGAGAGTTCAACCAATGAGGCTTCAACTGACGATCAGACGAGCAGCCTGACCACCCCGACCCAAGGAGAATCACCATGGCACTTCCCGCAAACGTCACCACCGGCATCTGGACCCTTGACCCCTCGCACAGCGAAATCGGCTTCACGGTCCGCCACGCAGGCATCAGCAAGGTCCGCGGTCAGTTCACCGACGCCGCAGCCACCCTGGATCTGGCCGAGAACGTCACCGACTCCAAGGTCAATGCCTCGATCAAGACCGCAAGCTTCGACTCCGGCGACGCCAACCGCGACGGCCACGTCCGCGGCGAGGACTTCTTCGATGTTGAGACCTTCCCGGAGATCTCCTTTGTCTCCAGCACCATCGTCCCCAAGGGCGACGCCTACGAACTCCAGGGCGACCTGACCATCAAGGGCATCACCCGCCCGGTGGCCCTCGAGACCGAATTCAACGGCGTGGCCGTCGATCCCTTCGGCAACACCCGGGCCGGCCTCAGCGCCGAAACCACCATCAGCCGCAAGGACTTCGGCCTGACCTGGAACGCGGTCCTCGAAGCCGGCGGCGTGCTGGTCAGCGACAAGGTGGCCATCAACCTGGAACTGGCCTTCATCGCTCCCGCAGCATAATCCGCACCATTTAGGGCAGGCCAGCCGACGCCGGCAGCCCGTTCCAGCGCCCCGCATCATCTTCGCGATGAGGCGGGGCGCTGTTGTATGCGCCCATATTTCCCCGCCGGTTTCCGCCAGCGGTTTCCGCCGCTGCGGGACCTGCCAACGGACGCCGGAAGCAGTCCGGAATTCCCTAGATAACGGGGAAACTGCGGTCTACAGTGAGAGCCATGAGCAACGCAGGTGATGTACCGCCGCAGCAGCCGGGTGCCCACCCGCCGCCTTCGGAAGGCGTCCCGGGCGCCGGCCCGCAGCAGCCCCCGGTCAACCCGACGCCCCCTCCCGGATATCAGGCACCACCGCCCGGCTACCAGCCGCCACCCCCGGGCTACCAGGCACCACCGCCCGGCTACCAGCCGCCACCCCCGGGCTACCAGGCTCCGCCGCCCGGCTACCAGCCGCCACCCCCGGGCTACCAAGCTCCGCCGCCCGGCTACCAGCCGCCACCCCCGGGCTACCAAGCTCCGCCGCCCGGCTACCAGGGGCAGCAGGCCGCCAGTGGAAACCGCTTTTCGATGCCCGCCGACCGCCCGAGAAGCTTCGGCGAGGCATTGCCCGCGGGCGGCCTATCCGGCATGTTCAACGTCGCGGTGATGCCTACGGAGCTCAAGATTTCCTACTGGATCTGGCTCATCGGCGGCTTCCTGGGCCTTCTCGGCGGAATAATCGGCCTGTTCGGGTCCTTCGTCCTCATCGCTTTCGCGCCGCCCCTCGGGCTCCTGGTGCTGGTGCTGGTGGTGGTAGCCCTCGCGCTGGCCACCGCCCAGATTATTTTGGCGATGAAGATGAAGGAAGGCCGGGAATGGGCCCGGCTGGCACTGACGATTGTCGCGGGCATCGCCCTGCTGCTGGCAATCATCAGTTCCAGCGTTGCTGAGGGCAGGACCGGCGGAAATCTGCCGGGCTTCATCATCAGCTTGGTGGCAACCGTGCTCATGTGGCTGCCGAACCCGCAGGCCTGGTTCGCCGCACACCGGGGACGGGTATAGGCCTCTCGATTCACCGCCGGTCAGTCTGGCGGTCACGGCGCCCGGGGGGCCCGGGTCCAGGGGCCGCAAGAGGTTTTCGAATACCTCTCCGGAATGATCCGCACGGCGGCCGGCCCGCGGTACGGTGGAGCTAAACCATGCTGGGGGCAGGGAAGGATCACTGGTCCCGGTGGCCGATTCAGTGATTGACACGCAAAGGAACGCTTCATGAGCAACCCTCCAGCCCAGCCTTCACCTCCCAACGGCTCCGAGCCGGGCGGCGAGTCCACTCCGGGCTACGGGCAAAACGCGCCGCAGTACGGGCAAAACGCGCCGCAGTACGGGCAAAACGCGCCGCAGTACGGGCAGCCGACGCCCCCTGCCTACGGGCAGCAGGGTCCGAACGCTCCGCAGTATGGCCAGTCCCCGTACGGCCAGTCCCCCTACGCCCAGTACCCGTCAGGGCAGCCGCAGGGCGCGGGCGGGGTCCCCCAACTGGTCAATACGTCGTTCTGGCTGATCATCGGTGCGGGCGCCTTGTGGGTGATTTCCATGCTGGTGTCCCTGGGAACCTTGGACTCTCCCGAGGTGCGGGACTTGTTCGAAAAGCAGATGGCCGCAAGCGGCACGTCGCTCGATTTCGAGTCCATCAAGGGATTCCTGATCGGCACCATCGTGGTGTTCGCCGTGATCAGCGCCGGGCTGTACGCGCTCGTCGCGTTCAACGTCCGCAAGGGTAAGAACTGGGCCCGCATTCTGGGCACGGTGTTTGCCGCCCTGTCGATCTTCAACATCGTCCCGCTGAGCCTTGCCACCCTCGCGGCGCTTCTCGGCATCGCGGCCATCGTGTTGCTGTATCTCCCCACCACCTCGCCCTATTTCCAGAAGCGGCAGTCCTTTGCCAACCCCTTCGGGCAGCCCGGAGCGCCGTTCGGGAAGTAACGGCCAGGAGAAGTGCCACGGGCGCGGGGCCGGAGGACCTGACTGAGCCTAGTCGGCGTCTTCCGGGTCCTGCGCCCTTTGTGCGTGGTAGGCCAGGATCTGCAGCTCAGTTGCCATGTCGACCTTGCGGAGGTTGACCCCCGGTGGGACCTGCAGCATCACCGGCGCGAAGCTGAGGATGCTCCGGACACCGGCGGCGACCACCCGGTCGCAGACATCCTGGGCAACCGCGGCGGGCAGTGCCAGGACCACCATGTTGGCACCCGTGCGCTGCAATACCGGCTCAAGGTCCGCGGCGTCACTGACCCGGAGCCAGCCGACTTCGCTGCCCACCACCATCTGGTCGGCGTCGAAAATCGCCACGATGTCAAAGCCCCGCGACTCGAATCCGCCATACCGGGCCAGCGCCTTGCCCAGGTTGCCCGCACCAACGATTGCGACCTTCCAGTCGTGCGTCAGCCCGAGTGCCGCTGCGATATGCCGGTTTAGGTACTGGACCTCGTAACCCACCCCCCGGGTTCCGTAGGAGCCGACGTACGAAAGGTCTTTGCGCAGGGTCGAGGAACTGACTCCAGAGGCCTCAGCCAGCGACTCGGACGAGACCCGGTCCACCCCCTCAGCCAGCAGCGTGGTCAGGGCGCGCAGATAAATGGTCAGCCGGGCCACGGCGGCCGGTGGAATCTGTTTGGCGGCAGTCCCGGCTCCCCCGGGAACAGCCTCGGGAGATGAATCCAGCGAAGTCACTATCTGCTCCATTGAGTCGCGTTGTGCTTCCCACTCTAGAGCCCCCGCGCGTCACGCAACAAAGCAGGCGCCCGTCAGGACGGCTGCCCGAGCAACCGCTCCAGGGTCCGCGTCAGGCGGGCCTCGTCGATCTTCCAGAAATCACGCTGGATACCGTTCACCAGCACCACCGGGATCTCCTCGGCGAAGCGTTCGCGCAGCCCGGCGTCGTCATCCACCGACTTCTCCGTCCACGCAATTCCGAGCCCCGCGGCAACCCGGCCGACGGCGGCACGCGCCTCCGCGCACAGGTGACAGTCGGCTTTGGTGATCAGAACGACCTCGGGAAGGGGCGCAGGTGTGGCCATGCCTCCACCGTAGCCCGGCGGCTACCCCGGCGTCGACGCGGCCCATGGCCCGGGAAGCCCGAAGAACGCCCAAGGGCACCGCACGGCAGTCCTGCCGCCGCCTCGCGCACCCTGGGAGTGGCCTGGGGCCGGCCATTGACTAGACTCGTGGCATGCCCGAGGAGAAATACGTCGCTGTGGCCAGCGAGCCTGCTGCACCGACGCAGCACGGCGAGGCCGCTTTCTTCGACGTCGACAACACCCTCATGAAGGGCGCCAGCCTTTTCCACGTGGCGCGCAAGCTGCACCAGCGCGGTGCGTTCACCCTAGCGCAGGCTGCCGGTTTCGCCTGGAAGCAGCTCATGTTCATACTGCGCGGGGAAAACATCGACGACGTCCATGCCGTCCGTGATTCCGCGCTGAAGCTGGCGGCCGGCATCACGGCGAAGGACATCGAAGCCCTCGGCGAAGAGGTCTATGACGAGATGATCGAGTCGCGGATCTGGCCGGGGGCCAAAGCGCTGGCCGAGCAGCACCTCCGGGTGGGGCGCAAAGTCTGGCTCGTCACGGCGACGCCGGTCGAAGTGGCTACCGTCATTGCCAGCCGGCTGGGCCTGACCGGGGCGCTCGGCACTGTGGGCGAGATCCTGGACGGCTCTTACACGGGACAGCTCGTGGGGGAAATCCTCCATGGCCCCGCCAAAGCCGTGGCAGTCCGGCGGATCGCCGAGGACGAGGGCCTGGACCTTGGGCGCTGCTGGGCCTACAGCGATTCACATAACGACATCCCGCTGCTGAGCATGGTCGGCCACCCTGTTGCCATCAATCCCGACTCCAAGCTGCGCCGCTATGCCCGCGAGCACAACTGGCCGGTCTACGATTTCCGCGCCGGCCGGCGCGCCGCCACGTTGGGGTTCAAGG
Organism: Arthrobacter sp. NPDC058192; assembly: GCF_042883665.1. Taxonomy (NCBI): domain Bacteria; kingdom Bacillati; phylum Actinomycetota; class Actinomycetes; order Micrococcales; family Micrococcaceae; genus Arthrobacter; species Arthrobacter sp. NPDC058192. The sequence goes on from NZ_JBHVVJ010000005.1 coordinate 203,215, forward strand.
CCGCCACGGTCGGCGGGGCCATCTACGGCCTGTGGCGGGGTTTCTCCCGCTTCCGCGGCCCGGGCCGCTGAGCTCCCCGGGGGCAAAAAAAATGCCCGCCGCCTGAGAGGCAACGGGCATTTCATGCAGTGCGAAGTATGGCTACTTCTTATTGCGGCGCTGGTGGCGCGTCTTGCGAAGCAGCTTGCGGTGCTTCTTCTTGGCCATACGCTTGCGACGCTTCTTAATAACTGAACCCACGAAAGTTCCTTACCGGCTAGATGCAGTACCTGCCTGTTGGGAAGGGTCCGCGGGCTAAGCAGCAGACTAAACAACTGACAGGTTCTTACAATGACGTAAAACGTTCCTTAACAGGGTACCGCCTCTCCGGGGCACCCACGACCGCGGGCCGCCTGCGGGGGCCCGAAGCAACGGTTCGCGCCGGAATTAGCTGCCGCTGCCGGTCAGCCAGTCCCGGCGTGGCCGTCGGTACGGTCGACGACGGCACCCTTGAGGTACTGTTCGACGGCGTTTTCGGGGACGCGGTAGGAGCGGCCGAACCGGACAGCCGGCATCTCCCCCGAATGCACGAGTCGGTACACGGTCATCTTAGATACCCGCATGAGTTCCGCGACTTCGGCCACGGTCAAAAAACGGGCCTTGGAGAAGTTGGCCTCCGTAGACATTTCCCTATTCCTTTGCTCAAGCTCACGGCAGCCCCACTGATGACATGGCGGTGTGCCGATGCTGAGCCATGCAACAACCATGTGATAGCAACTCTAGTTGCTCATGGTGCCAATGTGAAAGGCTTCCGCAGGAATACCCACGCACTTTCCGCAGGAATGCGGAAAGTCTCGCCGGCGGCGGCGCGGTGGGCTCCGCCTCGGGCCGGGCTTCACAATTGGCGCGAGCCAGTCCTCAGGCGCGGGTCCGGCGCGTCCTGGCCGAGGCGGCCAGCTGGCTGAGCACCGACGCCGTCACGTCCCAGTCCATGCACGCATCGGTGACGCTCTGGCCGTAGACCAGCTCGTCCCGGGCAGCTCCGTCCGTGCCCGCGGCGTGGACGTCCAGGTTCTGCGCCCCTCCCACCAGGAAACTCTCAAGCATGACGCCGGCGATCGCCCCCGCCGCAGCTCCGGCGCCTTCGAGCTGGGAACCGATCTCGAGCGCAACCTCGGCCTGGCGGTGGTGGTTCTTGCCGCTGTTGGCGTGGCTGGCATCGACGATCAGCCGGGGGTTCAACTGCCTCGCCGCGAGGTCGGCGGAGGCGGCTTCAACGTCGACTGCGGAGTAGTTCGGCCCCTTGCGTCCGCCGCGGAGGATGACATGGGTGTCCGGGTTGCCGCCCGTCGCCACCAGCGCCGCCCGGCCGGCGTCGTCGATTCCGAGGAACGCCTGGGAAGACGCGGCTGCACTGCACGCGTCGAGTGCTACCTGGAGGCCGCCGTCGGTCCCGTTCTTGAAGCCGATCGGCATCGAGAGCCCGGACGCCAGCTGCCGGTGGATCTGGCTCTCCGTGGTGCGCGCACCGATCGCGCCCCACGCGACGAGGTCCGCGACGTACTGCGGACTGATTGGCTCGAGGAATTCGGTGGCGGCGGGCAGGCCGAGCGCCGTGACCTGGCGCAGGAACGCCCGGGCCGCGCGCAGGCCCGCCGGGATGTCGTGGCTGCCGTCCAGCCGCGGGTCGTTGATCAGGCCCTTCCAGCCCACGGTGGTGCGGGGCTTCTCGAAGTAGGTGCGCATGACAATCAGCAGGTCTTCGCGGTGCTTCTCGGCCTGGCTCACCAGCCGCCGGGCGTATTCGAGGCCGGCCTTGGGGTCGTGGATGGAGCAGGGACCCACGATCACGAGGAGCCGGTCGTCGACGCCGTCCATGATGGCGCGGACCTCGTCCCGGCCGCGCCCCACGACCTCGGCCATGCGGGCTTCCAGCGGCATTTCCGCCATCATCTCCCGTGGGGTCGGCAGCGGCGTGAACTCGCTGACGCGCAGGTTCGAGGTGGGGTGCTGGGTGTCGGCGGCTGCTTCGATGCTCATGTTCGGGTCCTGTTCCGGGTGCGGAGCGGGCCCTGATCAGAACCCGCCGGAGAAATGGCGAAGGGCAGAGAATGATCTCTGCCCTGTTGGCTCTGAAGGAAAGTTGGATGCGTGTCAGTTAGACGCGGGCCCCTCCAGAGCCAACGAAAAATACGCATACCAACGGTTAGTCATAGCCACGACCATAGCCCCGGGCCGCGCCGGGGGCAAACATCCTGCGTAACATTTCACCGGCGCCCGGCCGGGGGTCGTCCCGCACCGCGGGAGAGGGACGGCAGCCCGCCTCCCCCTGTCCCGGTTGGCCGACGGGGCGCCGCGTGCCGGGGCTCCAAAAACTGACCGCTAGAGTGTTCTGGAGCACACGCCGATCTTGCAGAACCGGAGGCACCAATGACGCAGACCGTCCCGCCCGGCAACCCCGAGGCACCGACCACTCCCGCGGCCACAGCCCCGGCGCCCGGGACCCCGGCATCCGGGCAAGGCACCGGATCGGGCGCCAGCGGGCTCCCCGCCGCGTTGAAGCGCCGCGCGCCCCGGTACGCCGACCTCGCGCCGCTCATGCAGTTCAAGAAGCCGGAGTTCAGCCGGGCCGCCAGGCTGCGGCGTGCCAGCACCATCTGGGACCTCCGCGACATGGCCAAGCGCCGCACGCCCCAGGCACCTTTCGACTACACCGACGGAGCCGCCGAGGCCGAGATTACCCTCCGCCGGGCCCGCCAGGCCTTCCTGGACATCGAGTTCCGCCCCGGCATCCTGCGTAATGTCTCCAGCATCGACCTCAGCACCGACATTCTCGGCAAGCCGTCCCGCCTGCCGGTGGGCATTGCGCCCACCGGATTCACCCGCATGATGCAGTCCGAAGGCGAATATGCCGGATCCCAGGCCGCAGAGGCCGCCGGCATTCCATACACCCTCTCCACGATGGGGACGGCGTCCATCGAGGATGTAGCCGCGGCGGCGCCGGCTGGCCGCAACTGGTTCCAGCTCTACCTCTGGACCGACCGGGACCGGTCGCTGGAACTGATCCAACGAGCCGCCCAAGCGGGCAACGACACCCTCATGGTCACGGTGGACACCGCCGTCGCTGGTGCGCGGCTCCGTGATGTCCGCAACGGCATGACCATCCCGCCCGCCCTGACGCTCAAGACCGTCGTGGATGCGTCCTACCGGCCCGCCTGGTGGTTCAACTTCCTGACCCACGAGCCGCTGACCTTCGCGTCCCTGTCCCGGTACACGGGCACGGTTGCGGACCTCATCAACTCCATGTTTGATCCCACCCTGACTTTCGAGGACCTCGACTGGCTGCGTGAGACCTGGAAGGGCAAACTCGTGGTCAAGGGCATCCAGACTGTCGAGGACGCCCGCAAGGTGGTGGACCACGGCGCGGACGGGATCGTGCTGTCCAACCACGGCGGACGCCAGCTCGACCGCGCCCCCATCCCCTTCCACCTGCTCCCCGACGTCTCCGCCGCGCTAAAGGCGGACGGCAGCGACGCGGCGGTCATCCTGGACACCGGCATCATGAGCGGCGCTGATATCGTCGCCGCCCTCGCCCTGGGCGCCGACTTCACGCTGATCGGCCGGGCCTACCTGTACGGTCTCATGGCCGGCGGCCGGGCCGGCGTCGACCGGGCGCTCCAGATCCTGGAGAAGGACATGCAGCGCACCATGGCCCTGCTGGGCGTCGGCCGGGTCGCGGACCTCACCCCGGACCATGTGCGGCTCCTCCGGAGCTAGCCTGTTCCTGCCCGCGTAACTCACGCCCAACTCGCAGCAGGGGCTGTTCTGGTCGCCCAGGACGGCCCTGCTGCTGGTTGGTTGGGTTATTTCCTGCGGCCGAACTTCGGCAGGTTGGCGAGGAGGTCAGCGGCCTTAGTGGCAGCGCGGCCCACGGTCCGCCCGATCTGCTGGGGCATTTTGTCCTCGCCCGCAGTTCCCACCGGGATAACGACGGCGGGACTCAGGGGGCTGCCGGCGGGGCGCGCCGCCAGCGCGGCGGCGGGCTGGGCGGCTGGCTGTGCCGTGGCGGGCTGGGTGGCCGGCTGTGCCGTGGCGGCCTGGGCTGTAGCGGCCTGGGCTGTGGCGGTTGGCGCCGCGGGCTTTGGGCTGGCCGCCGCGGCCAACCCGCCCGGAACAGTTGCGCTGCCGGGCTCCGCCTGGACGGCCGGCGCGGGGCCCGCTGCCGCGCCCGGGACGCCGTCGAACGACTGAAGCCAGCTGGCGATGCCGGCGAGGGGCTTGGGGTTGAGCGCGTAGTAGCGCTTTTGGCCCTGGGCGCGCATGCTCACCAGATCCGCTTCCCGGAGGACTTTCAGGTGTTTGGAAATGGTGGGCTGGCTCGCCTCAAGCTCCTGGACCAGTTCCCCCACAGCCTTGTCCCCCTTGCGGAGGGCCACCAGGATGTCGCGCCTGGTTGCCTCAGCAATGACGGCAAATACGTCGTCTGTCACCATGCCCTCCACACTAGCGACATATACGCCAGATGGCATCCACCAATTGCCGGGCCAGTTCGCCGCCTCATATTTGGACCCGTGCTAGTCGAACCAGGGATCCAGCCCGTGCAGGGGAAACACCTCTTTGCGGGTGGCCATGATGGCCCGGTCCACGGCGTCGTTGGGATCAAAACCCACCTCCCAGGACCGCCACCAGAGGTCGACGTCGTCACCCATCGCTTCGGGGGGCTCCACGCCGTACTTGGCCCCGTACTTGTCCCTGACGTAGCTGCGCCAGTCCTCGGGGACCGGCGTGCGCAGGGGCACGGGACGGCCGGCGGCGATGGCAATGAGATGGCTCCAAGACCGCGGCACCACGCTGACTACGCTGTAGCCACCGCCCCCGGTGGAAACCCACCGGTTGTCGCAGTAACGAGCGGCGAGATTTCCGATGGCGACTGCGGCCTCACGCTGGCCGTCCACGCTGACGTTCAGGTGGGTCAGCGGGTCATGACGGTGCGAGTCGCACCCGTGCTGGCTGACGATAATTTCCGGTTCATACGCGCCAATGAGCTGTGGCACGACGGCGTGGAAGGCCCGGAGCCAGCCCGCGTCGGCGGTGCCTGCCGGCAGCGCGACGTTCACGGCGCTGCCCTGTGCTTCGGGGCCGCCGATCTCATTGGCGAATCCAGTGCCCGGGAAGAGCGTCAGCCCGGACTCGTGTAGCGAAATGGTCAGGACCCGCGGATCGTCCCAGAAGATGCTTTGGGTGCCGTCGCCATGGTGCGCGTCGATGTCCACGTAGGCGACGCGCCGGACACCGCCGTCGAGCAGCCGCTGGATGGCCAGGGCGGCGTCGTTGTAAACACAAAAACCGCTCGCGCGCTCCCGCGAGGCGTGATGCATTCCACCACCGAAGTTCACTGCCCGCACGGCGCTGCCGTCCAGAATGGCAGCGGCCGCCAGCAAGGATCCCCCGGCCAGCCGGGCGCTGGCCTCGTGCATTCCGGCAAAGGCCGGGTCGTCCTCAGTTCCGAGGCCCCGGGCTTCATCAGGCGTGTCCGGATTTTCGCTCACGCGCCGCACGGCGGCGACAAACTCCGCGCTGTGGACCGTGCGCAGCTCCTCGTCGCTGGCGACCTCCGGGGCCGCCACCGTCACGTGGTCCAGATCCAGCAGGCCAAGGCTGCCCGCCAGCCTCGCCGTCAGCTCCATGCGCTCCGGCGCCATCGGGTGGCCGCTGCCAAAGTTGTACGCGGTCATGGCAGGAGCCCACACCACCGTCGTCGGCAGCGCGGTCTGAGCGAGTCCCGGCAGGAATGTCATCAATGACAGGCTACCCGAGGCGCCCCCGGCTTCTTCCACGCGCAGGTGGGACCGCGGCCATGGCACGGCGTTTAGTGGTTTACTACTGAGGGAAGCAGTTTCAACCGAGGAAAAACATGACGCAAAGCCAGTCGCGGTCCACGAGCGCGGCCAACTGGCAGCCAGGCATGCCGGAGCGGGACGGCCTGTGGATCTTCACACGCCTGCGCGACTTCATTGACGGCATCGCCAACAGCTCGCCGGCCCGCCTGGCGCTCACGGCCTTCGCCGTCGTGATCCTGGTCTTCACCGCTTTGTTGTCGTTGCCCGTGGCCTCCGCGACTGGACAGCCCACCCCCCTGCACGAGGCCCTCTTCACGGCGGCGTCCGCCGTGTGCGTCACGGGTCTGACGGTGGTCTCCACGGCCGTGCACTGGTCCTTCTTCGGCCAGCTCGTGATCCTGGTGGGCATCTTCGTCGGCGGCCTGGGTACTCTGACGCTCGCGTCGCTGCTGGCCCTCATGGTCAGCAAAAGGCTCGGCGTCCGCGGCAAGCTGATCGCCCAGGAGGCCATGAACGCCGGCCGGCTCGGCGAAGTCGGTACCCTGCTGCGGATCGTGATCGTCACCTCCGTGGTGATCGAGGCTGCCCTGGCGCTGGTTCTCATCCCCCGGTTCCTGGTCCTCGGCGAGAGTTTCCCGCAGGCCGTATGGCACGGAGTCTTCTACTCAATTTCGTCGTTCAACAACGCCGGTTTCACACCGCATTCGGACGGCATCGTCCCGTACGAGACCGATCTGTGGATCCTCGTCCCGCTTATGCTCGGCGTGTTCCTGGGCAGCCTGGGCTTCCCGGTGGTCATGGTGCTGCAGCAGAACGGGCTGCGGTGGAAGAAATGGAACCTGCACACCAAGCTGACCATCCAGGTGTCCTTCATTCTCCTGGTCGCGGGGACCGTGCTCTGGGGGTTCCTGGAGTGGGACAACGTGCGGACCATAGGGGGCATGGACCTCGGCGATAAGATCACTCACTCGCTGTTTGCCTCCGTCATGCTGCGTTCCGGCGGCTTCAACCTGGTCGATCAAAACCAGATGGAATCCAGCACCATGCTGCTCTCCGATGCCCTCATGTTCGCCGGCGGCGGCTCGGCATCCACGGCCGGCGGCATCAAGGTCACCACCATCGCCGTGATGTTCCTGGCGATCACCGCCGAGGCCCGCGGCGACGCCGACGTGAAGATTTACGGCCGGACCATCCCGGAAGGCACCATGCGCGTGGCCATTTCGGTGATCGTCGCCGGCGCGACGCTCGTCTCGGTCTCGGCCCTCCTGCTCCTGAACATCAGCGGCGCCTCCCTGGACCGGGTCCTGTTTGAAACCATTTCCGCCTTCGCCACGGTTGGCCTGAGCACCAATCTCAGTGGCGAACTGCCGCCGTCGGGGGTTTACGTCCTGGCCGCGCTCATGTTTGCCGGGCGCGTCGGGACAGTCACCCTTGCCGCCGGGCTGGCCCTGCGCCAGCGCAGCCAGCTGTACCACTACCCGGAAGAGAGACCGATCATTGGCTAGTTCCTCAGGCGCCGTCAACCGCCCCGCCCACAACGCACCGGTGCTGGTGATCGGGCTGGGCCGCTTCGGTGCATCCACCGCAGAGCAGCTGGTCAAGCAGGGCCGGGAGGTGCTCGCTATTGAACGCGACCGCACCTTGGTCCAGAAGTGGGCGAGCGTCCTGACGCACGTCGTGGAAGCGGATGCCACCAACATCGATGCGCTCCGCCAGCTCGGCGCCCAGGAATTCAGTTCCGCCGTCGTGGGGGTGGGGACCTCGATCGAATCCTCGGTGCTGATCACCGTGAACCTCGTCGACCTCGGCATCGAACACCTCTGGGTCAAGGCGATCACGCCCTCGCACGGCAAGATCCTGACCCGGATTGGCGCCAACCACGTCATCTACCCGGAGGCTGATGCCGGCGTCCGGGCCGCGCACCTGGTCTCCGGCCGCATGCTGGACTTCATTGAATTCGACGACGACTTCGCGATCGTCAAAATGTACCCGCCGCGCGAAACCGTGGGCTTCACCCTCGACGAGTCCAAGGTCCGGTCCAAGTACGGCGTCACAATCGTTGGCGTGAAGTCCCCGGGCGAGGACTTCACGTATGCGCGGCCGGAAACCAAGGTCTCCTCGCGGGACATGCTCATTGTTTCGGGCCACGTCGACCTGCTGGAACGGTTCGCCGCACGCCCCTAGCTGCAACGCGGCCACGCTGACGCCGGGCCAGGGGCCCGGCGCCTGTGATGCCGCTGGCGCCGGTCCGCCCGGCCAGGCCCTGTCAGGGCGGCCGGGTCAGGCGAGCTGTCCGGTGATTTCCGCCGCGCGGGCGGCGGCCGCGCGGGCGGCGTCGGCGATGATGGCCGGCATGCCCCGCTCATCGAACGTGGCGATGGCCCTTTCGGTGGTGCCGTTCGGACTGGTGACCGCCTTGCGCAACGCTCCGGGCTCCGCGCCGGGCTCGGCCAGCATGAAGCCCGCACCCGCGACGGTTTCCCGGGCCAGCAGCAGCGACAGGTCAGGGTCCAGTCCCAGCTCCACCCCGGCCGCCGCCATGGCCTCAGCCAGATAGAAGGCATAGGCCGGGCCCGAGCCGCTGATCGCGGAGAGTGCGTCCACCTGCTCTTCGGGAATCTCCACCACCGTTCCGGCGGACGCGAGAATGTCCTTCGCGCGCTGGAGCTGCTCCGGGGAGCAGTTCGTCCCGGGCGAGACGGAGACGACGCCGCGGCCCAGCTTGGCGGGCGTGTTGGGCATGGTCCGGATGACAGGCTGGCCGGACGGCAGCGCTGCCTCCAGCTGCTGCAGCGATACGGCAGCAGCAACGCTGATGACGATCGTCTGCGGCGAGAGTGCATCGCCAATTTCCCTTGCCAGGTCCGCGATGCCCACCGGCTTGACGCCGAGGATCACGACGCCGGAGCCGGTGGCGGCCTCCTTGTTGTTCTCGGGCTCTTCTTCGCCGGCGATGGCGGTGATCCCGTGGTAGCGTTCGGCGAGTTCGGCGGCGCGCTCGGCCCGGCGGACCGTGGCGACGATGTCGGCCGGGTCGACGCCGCCGTCGATCAGCCCGCCCATGATTGCCTCGTTCATTGACCCACAGCCCAGGAATGCGATTCGGTTGCTCATGTCCCCATCATTGCAGTCCGGTGCGATTCCCAGCCAGCTCACACCTTGGCCGCAGTCATTGCACAACTTCGGGCCCTAGCGTTGTACCTACCTCATTGAGGGTGCGAGTGATGCAGCAGGCATGCGGATGCCTGCGCGGCGTCGGTGGTTTGTAGCGGGTTTGTCCATTTTCCTGCAGCAGGCCGCCGGCGCCTTCGCCGTTTAACCCCTTTGTCCTGCCCCCTTGCCGGTTCGGGGTTGCTGCCCAGGTATCTCGCCTCGGTCCCGAGCCCCGCCCCGGGCTTGCCAGCGAACTCACAGCCGATTCCCGCTGCCCGCCCATCTAAGGACATTAACTTAGAAGGTGCCCCTACAGGTGCGAGTGATGATAGCCGGCTCCGCCGGAGCCGGCGGTGCGCCGGGCGTTTGCAGCAGAGTTCCCCCAAGATCTGCTCCAACCGTCCGGCGTTACTCGCTTAAAGACCGACGCCGATACTCCTCAGCTTCCCCTCCAGGAACCGGCGTTCGGCCTCCGACCCGGCCAGCGCGAGCGCCCGCCTGTAGGCGTCCTCAGCTTCCGGAAGGCGGCCGAGGCGAACCAGGAAGTCCGCGCGGACCGCGTGGAAGAGGTAGTAGTTGTCCAGCGGAAGGCCCTCAATGGCGGCCAGGGCGGCAGCAGGCCCGCGCACTTCGGCCAGCGCGACGGCGCGGTTGAGCGCCACCACCGGCCCGGGTGTTACGGCCAGCAGCTGGTCATATAACTGCAGGATCTGCGCCCAGTCGGTGTCCCCGGCTGACGCGGCGTCGCTGTGGACAGCATTGATCGCCGCCTGGAGCTGGTACGGACCCGGACGGTTCCGCCGCAGGCATTGCCGCACCAGCTCCTGGCCTTCTGCGGCCAGGTCACTGTCCCAGTGTCCGCGGTCCTGTGCCGGCAGCAGCACGAGGTCGCCGTCGGGGGTGAAGCGCGCGGCGCGCCGGGACTCGATGAGCAGCATCAGCGCGAGCAGTCCCATGGCCTCCGGCTCGTCGGGCATCAGGGACGTTAGCAGCCTGCCTAGCCGGATGGCTTCCACGCAGAGTTCCGCACGCGCCGGGCTGCCCGGTTCCTCAGGGGTGGCGCCAGGGTTATAGCCTTCGTTGAAGATGAGGTAGACGACCGCCAGCACCGGCTGCAGCCTTGCGGGCAGTTCGGCGCCCCGCGGGACACGGTACGGGATCTTGGCGTCGCGGATCTTGGCCTTGGCCCGGACCAGCCGCTGCGCCATGGTTGGCTCGGGCACCAGAAAGGCACGGGCGACCTCCGCCGTCTGCAATCCGCCCAGAAGCCGCAGCGTCAGCGCCACCTGGGCGGATCTGGCGAGGGCAGGATGGCAGCACGTGAAGATCAGCCGCAGCGTGTCGTCGTCCACCTCGTCCCTGCCTGCCTGTTCCACCAGGACCTGCTCTTCCGCCGCCGGACCGCCGCCGGACCGCGCCGCCGCGAGCAAGGCCGCCTGTGCCTGTTTGTCCTCGCGCGCCGCCTCCCGCCGCAGCCGGTCAATCGCCCGGTGCCGTGCCGTGGTGATAATCCAGCCGACCGGGCTGGGCGGGATTCCTGCCGCGGGCCAATGCTGGACAGCCGCCGCAAACGCGTCCTGCACGGCGTCCTCCGCAATGTCGACGTTCCCGAAGGTGCGGGTCAGGACGGCCACGGCGCGGCCGTATTCGTGCCGGAACACCCGGGCAATTTCCGCATCTGCACCTGCATCTGCATCTGCATCAGCACCGGAATTGCTCACTTCGGACCCACCCGCCCGCCGAGGCTAGTTCTGGAAGGGGGCGTACTTCAACGGGAAGGGTGGTGGCCCCGGCAAGCTTCCGCGCCCAGCCGATGGCCTCGTCCAGATCCCCGGCCTCAATCACCGTGAAGCCGCCAAGGTGCTCTTTACCTTCGGTGAACGGACCGTCGGTGATGAGGATTTCGCCCTCGCTCGGGCGCAGGACTGTGGCGGACTCCGCGGGGTGGAGCCCCGCGGCGAACACCCAAGCCCCGGCCTCCTGCATTTCGAGGTTCAGGGCAGCCAGGTCACGCATGATGGGCTCAAGGAACTCAGGGGCCGGAGCGGGTCCGTCGGGCTGGTAAACGCTGAGCAGGTACTGCGACATTTCGGGTGCCTCCTTGTCGGCTCGGCCGGCGGGGTGCCTGCCTCTCAGCTAATACACGAACAGCATGTGCGTGGATCGACACCGGATCGACGCTCCTGACTCCTGACGGATCGCGCCGCGGGTTCGGGAGCCGCCGGCTCAGGATTCCAGCTGCCGCACAGGTTCCCGCGCCACATGCGGTGCCGGCTGGAGCGGTCCCTCAAAGACCAGCTGGTCCAGGCGGCGCAGGATGAGCCCCTCCCGCAGCGCCCACGGACAGATTTCCATGTTGGTGAACTCGAACATTTCCAGCGCCGCTTCCGCGACCAGGGCGCCGGCGAGGACCTGGCGTGCGCGGGCCTCCGAGACGCCGGGTAGGTGCAGCCTGTCCTGCACCTCCATGGCAGAGATGCGCTGCGTCCAGAGCCCCAGGTCGAGGGACAGCAGTTCCCGCTTGACGTAGGGCCCGGCGGCGCTGGGCGCGGCCCCGGCGATCCTGGCGAGGGACCGGAAGGTCTTGGAGGTGCCGGCCACGAGGTTGGGCCGTCCCAGCTTTTCGAATTTGCGGACGGCGGGTTTGAGCGTGGCGCGGATATAGCGGCGCAGCTCCTTGATGCTCTTGGCCGAGGGCGGGTCCTCGGGCAGCCAGTCGCGTGTGAGCCGGCTGGCACCAAGCGGCACGGACGTCGCCAGTTCGGGCAGTTCATCCTGTCCGAGGGCCATCTCGAAGGAACCGCCGCCGATGTCCAGGTTCAGGATGGGCCCGGCGCCCCAGCCGTACCAGCGCCGGACGGCAAAGAACGTCATGGATGCCTCTTCGCTGCCGGTGAGCTCGCGGAGGGTGATGGTGGTTTCGTGCTTGACGCGGGCCAGGACTTCGGGCCCGTTGGTGGCCTCGCGGATGGCCGAGGTGCAGAACGCGAGGAGGTCGTCGGCTTTGTGTTTGGCCGCGAATTCCCACGCTTCGAGGACGAATTCGACGAGTTCGTGCTGTCCGGCGTCGTTGATGTTGCCGTCGTCGTCGAGGAACTGCACGAGGGACAGCGGCCGTTTATGGGAGGCGAACGGCACCGGCCGGGCGCCGGGGTGGGCGTCCACCAGCAGCAGGTGGACGGTATTGGACCCGATGTCGAGGACGCCTAGACGCATGTTGCCATTATTGCCCTCCGGAAGCGGCTGGTCGAACTGCGACGGCGGCACCCGAGAGTGCCGCCGTCGCAGTTGGGGCTTTACTGTTCCGGGTCCCCGGGCTCATCCGAAGGCTTGAAGTCGCGGCGGATATTGGCCACGCCCTCCGGATCGATTTCAAAGCCGAAGGCCGCCCCGGGGTTGATCACCATGCCGAGCTCGTCGCCGAGGTTGCCCAGGATGGCGGCGCCCTGCGTGCCCAGAACGTTGGGGGCGGCGTCAAGATACTGCCCCGTGACTCGGCTCGGGTGCGAGAAAACGGCCAGGACGGGCTTGCCCGACGAGTTCGCAAGGACCAGCGGCTCCACCTGGGAGTCGGGGCCTTCGAGGACGTCGGAGCTGAGCACGTAGACCTCGTTGTTCAGGAATGCCAGAATCACGTCCACCGGGTTGGCGTCCGGCTGCTCCCCCCGGGCAAGCTGCTCTTCGAGCTCGTTCAGCGGCTGGGTGTCCAGGTGTGCGGGCTGTTCAGTCATGTTCCTACTCGATCACGTTGGGACCGGCTCCGCAATTCCTCACTCCTACCCCAATACCCGAACCGGAGTGATCCGGCAGCGGATTGCTCCGGTTCGGGTAGCCCCCTACTTCTTGGCGGCGGCCTTCCGGGCCGGTGCCTTGCGTGTCGCCGTGCGCTTGACCGGGCCCTTGGCCCGCTTTTCGGCCAGAAGTTCGACGGCGCGGTCGCGGGTCAGCTCCTCGATCGCGGTGCTGCGCGGCACGGTGATGTTGGTGACGCCGTCGGTGATGTACGGGCCGAAGCGGCCTTCCTTCACCACGATGTTCTTCTCCGAGACCGGGTCCGGGCCGAACTCCGCCAACGGCGGCACAGCGGCACGGGCGCCGCGCTGCTTGGGCTGCGAGTAGATCTCCAGCGCCGCCTCGAGCGTGATGGTGAAGATTTCCTCCTCCGAGCCGATCGAGCGGGAGTCCGTGCCCTTTTTCAGGTACGGCCCGAACCGGCCGTTCTGCACCGTGATGGGGTTGCCCTCGGCGTCCTGGCCGAGCACGCGGGGCAGGCTCATGAGCTGCAGCGCCTCGTCCAGGGTGACCGTCTCGACGCTCATGGAGGCGAAGAGCGACCCGGTGCGCGGCTTGGCCTTCACGGGCTTCTTCGGCGGCTTCGGTTTGCCGTTCTTGTAGTACTCCACGGGCTGGCTGGCGAGCTGTTCCTCGGTCATCTCCGGGATGATCTCGGTGACGTAGGCGCCGTAGCGGCCGTTCTTGGCCACGATCGTGTGGCCCGTGTGCGGGTCCGTCCCGAGGACACGTTCTTCCGGGGCCGCGGTTTCCATGAGTTCAACGGCTTTGGCCGCGGTGAGCTCATCCGGCGCAAGGTCCTCGGGGACGTTGGCGCGGGCGGCCTCGACCACTTCCCCGGTCTTGGGGTCGACCGTGGGAACGGAGCTTTCCAGGTAGGGGCCGAACTTGCCGACCCGCAGCGTGATCCCGTCCGTGATCGGCACGGAGTTGATTTCCCGGGCATCGATCTCACCTAGGTTGTTCACGATGCTCAGCAGGCCGGGGTCGGCGTCTTCGCCGAAATAGAAGTGTTTGAGCCAGGCCGGTCCGGCGGCCTCGCCGTTGGCGATCTTGTCCAGGTCCGCTTCCATGTCGGCGGTGAACTCGTAGTCGACGTAGTCCCGGAAATGCTGTTCGAGGAGCCGGACCACGGAAAACGCGATCCAGCTGGGGACCAGTGCGGAGCCCTGCTTCCGGACATAGCCGCGGTCCTGGATCGTGGAGATGGTGGAGGCGTAGGTCGACGGGCGGCCGATGCCCTTCTTTTCCAGCTCCGCGGTCAGCGAGGCTTCCGTGTAGCGCGGCGGCGGCGAGGTCTCATGGCCGACGGCGACGATGTCCGACGCGGTCAGCGAATCGTCCTTGGCCACATTCGGCAGGCGGCGGGCTTCGTCGGTGTCCTCATCGCTGCGGCTTTCGTCCTTGCCCTCTTCATAGGCGGCCAGGAAGCCCGGGAAGGTGATGACGGTTCCGGACGCGGAGAACTCGGCGTCGCGGCCGGCGGCAGCGCCCCCCACGGTCACGGCGCCCAGGCGGATGGTCGCGGTGGAGCCCTTGGCGTCAGCCATCTGCGAGGCGACGGTGCGCTTCCAGATCAGCTCGTAGAGCCGGAATTCGTCACCGGAGAGCTGCTTCGCGACCTGCGCCGGGGTGCGGAAGGAGTCGCCGGCGGGACGGATGGCCTCGTGGGCTTCCTGGGCGTTGGCGGCCTTGCTGCTGTAGACCCGGGGGGCCTGGGGAACGTATTCGGTGCCGTACAGTTCGGAGGCCTGGCGCCGGGCCGCGGTGACGGCCTCGTCACTCAGTGCGGACGAGTCCGTACGCATATAAGTGATGTAGCCGTTTTCGTAGAGCCGCTGGGCCACCTGCATGGTGCTCTTGGAGGAGAAGCGCAGTTTGCGGCCGGCCTCCTGCTGGAGCGTGGAGGTGGTGAACGGCGCCGCCGGACGGCGGGTGTACGGCTTGGTGTCGACCGAGCGGACGCGGAAGTCGGCGGTCTGCAGGCCGGCTGCCAGGGCGGCGGCGAGTTCCTCTTTGAGGTGGACGACATTGCGGGCGGTGAGTTCGCCGTCGTCGTTGAAGTCGCGGCCGCTGGCCACCTTGGCGCCGTCCACAGCGGCGAGTTTCGCTTTGAAGGATCCGGACTCGGCACCGAACTGGCCGGTCAGGTCCCAGTAGGAGGCTGCCTTGAACGCCATGCGCTCACGCTCCCGGTCCACCACCATGCGGGTCACCACGGACTGCACACGGCCGGCCGAAAGCCCGCGGGCCACCTTGCGCCAGAGGACCGGGGAGATTTCGTAGCCGTACAGCCGGTCCAGCACGCGCCGGGTCTCCTGGGCGTCCACGAGGTCCTGGTCTACATCGCGCAGGTTGTCCATGGCGCGGTGGATGGCTTCCTTGGTGATTTCACCGAAGGTCATCCGGTAGACCGGCACCTTGGGCTTGAGGACTTCCAGCAGGTGCCACGCGATGGCCTCGCCCTCGCGGTCCCCATCGGTTGCGAGATAGAGCGCGTCGGCGTCTTTGAGCTGTGCCTTGAGCTCGCCGACCTTTTTCTTCTTGTCCGCGGACACGACGTAGTACGGCTTGAAGTCGTTTTCAATGTCGACGGCGAACTTGCCCAGCGGGGTTTTCTTCAGTTCCGCGGGCAGCTCGGAGGGCTGGGGAAGGTCGCGGATGTGACCGATGGAGGCCTCAACGATGAAGCCCTCGCCCAGGTATTTGGCGATGGTCTTGCTCTTGGCAGGAGACTCCACAATCACGAGTTTCTTGCCGGTCTTGGCCTTGCTTGGCACGGTGCTCCTACAGAAAAAGGTGGCTCGGGCAGATGCGCCCATACCCGCCTAGTTCACCATATTTTGCCGAATCCCGCGCATCCGGCCGGAAATAATCGCCCACTCGAAGGGAATTCCCGCGGCTAAAGTGCAGTTCGCCCGGAGACCTGGCAGCGGACGCCGGACGGCCGCTCGGGTCCGCGCCGCGAGGGTGCTCAGGCCTTTGCGGGGGCCTTGGTGGCAGACCCGGCAGGGGCCGCCATGGACGCCTTTCCGGACGCCTTTTCGGAGGAGGGGCCCCGGTCGTCCGGAATCATCGACCACATGGTGGCGATACGCTCGGCGCCCTCGGGCACGTGGTCCGGGTCCTCGAGTTCGTAGTCCCGCAGGAGGTCGAAAACGCGCCGCGTCAGGTCGGCCCGCTGGTCCGGGGTCAGGTACAGCAGGTTGCTGGCCAGCACCACGGAGGAGGGCCCTTCGGCGGTGTCGCCGGCCTCGCGCCGTTCATTGCGGGCCTTGGCGTATGCCAGGGCGCGGCGGCGGTAGGCGTCGATCTCGAGGTCCAGGACGGCAATCTCCGGGCCGGCCACTCCCCCGAGCGAGTGGATGGTGAAGTCCGTGCCGGCGGCCTTCCAGCGGCGTTCCCGGGCGTCGCCGGCGGTGGGGGCCGGAACGACGATGCCCCACTTCTGCAGGGCCCGGAGGTGGTAGCTCATGGCGCTGGGCGTGAGGCCGGTTTGGGCGGCCAGCTCCGTGGCTGTCCGGCTTGCCTGGGTGGAATACAGTTCGGAAATGACCTCCAGCCGGGCGGCGTGGGCCAGTGCCCGGATCGCCTTCGGGTCGGTGATTTCCACCTGCTTTTCCGGGCGGTGCCGGCGCTTGGCGGCCGGCGGGGCCGCGGGCTCCGCCGGCGGGGTTTCTGCGTTCACTCTTCCAGTGTATCCACCAAACCCAAACTATGAAAGAAATGCTTGACATCCATTCTCCGGCGGGACTAGCTTGCTATTTATGAAACAGACACTTCACAAATTGCCAGCTCCCGCAGCGCCGCGGCCCCTCTGGCGCAACCGCGACTTCCTGATTGCCGGCACCGCCCGGTTCGTCGCGACGGCCGGGACCGGCGCCGTCGTCGTCAGCGTGATGCTGCACCTGCAGAACGCGGCTGCGGCCGGCGGTACCCCCGTCGCCGGTCCCTGGCTTGTGGCCGGCTACCTGCTGTGCTCAGCACTGCCGCTGGTGGTGCTGGCCCCGTGGGCCGGCCGGCTCGCCGACACGCGGGATTCCCGCGCGCTGGCGACGGCGGCCTCGGCGGTCAGCGCCGCCGCGATCGGCGTCATGGGCTTGGCCATGACGTATCTGGACAATTACCTGCCCGTGCTGTTCGCCATGACCTTCCTGCTCGACGCGGCCCAGGCTGTGGCCGGTCCGACCTGGCAGGCCCTGCTGCCCCGGATCGTTGGCGAGGAGCGCACGCCGCGGGCGATGGGGACCATGCAGGCGACCATCATGATTGCGGGCATGGCCGGACCCGCCGCGGGCGGCCTGCTCAGTGGTTGGGGCGGGGCCGGGCTGGTGTTTGCCGTGGCCAGCGGCTGCTACGTCGCCCTGGGGCTGGGTGCCCTGCTGATCCGGACCCGCCGCGGCACGGTAGCCGAGCGGGCCGGCCGGGCGAAACCCGCGCTGCTCGACGGACTGCGGCTGATCCGCCGGGACAGCCTCGTCTGGGCCCTGGTGCTCGGCGCGATGTTCTTCATCATTGTTGGCGAGGCAACGAATGTTCTTGAGGTGTTCCTGGCCCGCGACGCCCTCGGCGCTACCGAAATGCAGTACGGCCTGCTGACCGCAGCGTTCGGCCTCGGCATGGCGGCGGGGGCAGGGATGGCCGGCAGCATCAAGGCGCCGGCGGCGCGGCTGCGCGCGCTGCTGTGCTCCATGATCGTGGCTTCGGTGATGCTGATCGTCATGGGGATGGTCCCCAGCGTGGAGCTGCTCTTTGTGGCGTACACGGCGATGGGAACGGCCTGCGGCGTCCTGAACGCCTGCTTCGGGGCGATCGCGATCCTGCGGATCCCGGAAAGCGGGCGGGGCCAGGCCATGGCCATCGTCGGCGGGCTGACGCGCGCCGTGTCCATTGCCGCGCTGGCCCTGGGCGGCCTCCTGGGCGCACTCCTGCCGGTGCGTGCCAGCTTCTGGCTCACGGGGGCAGCCAGCGTGCTGGTGGCCCTCGCCCTTACGGCGTACGTTCTGCCCCGCTTCGGCCGGGAGGAATCCGGCGCCGGCGCCGCGGCCGCCCTCGGCTCAGGCGGGCAGCAGGAAGCCGTCGCGCACCAGGTTCCCGGCTTCGGCCAGCAGCCCGGCCTGGAACTTCGCGCCGTCAAACCCCTCGTAGCCGCCCAGCAGGGCCTCGAGGGCACCGATGATCTGCCCGACGGACAGGTCGCCGTCGCACGCTGAGACGAAGCCGGCCAGCTCGGTGCTGAGCAGGTTGGTACGGCGCAGCCCGGCGCCCTGCCGCAGCAGGATCACGCCCGGGTGCTCGGCACCCGGGCGCTGGTGGCGCTCTTCCGTGACATCCTCCGCGACCAGAAGGTGGGCGGCCTCCAGATCATGGGCGGCCAGCCAGTCGGCACGTTCGACGGCGGCGCCCAGGTGCGGCCCGACCGGCTGCTCGATGGGGTAGGTGATCTCCTCGAAACGGGAAAGCACCTGCCCCGAGTCCTCGGCCGGCCGGCGCAGCCAGATCATGCCGAAACCGATCCCGGCCACATTGCGCGCCGCGAAGTCATCGAGGTAGGCCGCGTACGAGTCCTGATAGAGCTTGCGGTCGCGGTTCTCGGAGGCGTCCTGCAGCCAGGTCTCGGCATACTGCTCCGGCCCCACCTGCTCGCGCTGGATAAACCACACATCGGCGGCCGGGCTGGCCCAGCTTCGGGGCCGTTCGTCCCAGCCGGCGCCCGCGGTGATCTCCCAGTTGCCGAGAAGCTGGGCCGTTCCCGCCGGGGCAAGGACGGAGGGCAGGTCGCGGACCAGCGACGAGACGATGTCGTCCCCCGCCAGGCCGCCGTCGCGGTAGGTGAACTGGTCCGTGGCGGTCTCGCCGAGGCTGCGGGGAGTGATGACGAACGGCGGGTTGGACACGACCAGTTCGAACTCCTCCCCCGCGACGGGCTCCAGCAAGGATCCGAGCCTCAGGCTGACCCGCGCGTCAAGGTCGGCCGGGTCCACGTGCAGCTCGGCGGCGTTGAGCAGCAGGTTGAAGCGGGTGAAGGCCAGGGCGCGTTCGGAGATGTCCGTGGCGGTCACGTGCTCCGCATGGTGCAGCAGGTGAAAGGTCTGGATGCCGCAGCCCGTCCCCAGGTCGAGGGCCCTGGCCACATGCCGGCGGGCGGTCACCTGGACCAGGGTGGTGGAGGCCTGGCCGATCCCCAGGACGTGGTCGTGACGGAGGACACCGGCACGCTGGTGGGCCGCGAGGTCGCTGGCTACCCAGAGGTCCGCCCCGCCGCGCGCCACCCCATCGTCGCCCTGGATGGGATCCCAGCCATACGGCCGCAGATCCACCTTCGCCTGGACCAGGTCCGCGTCCGACGGTTCCACGAGCCCGAGTTCCAGAAGCCCGGCCGTGCGGATGCCGGGCAGGGCGGCGTCGAGAGTCTCCGCGCGCTGCGGCTCGGCCAGGAGCCAGAGACGCACGACGGCGGCGAGCGCCGCCGTCGCCGGCTCGCCGGAGGCACGGCGGGTGACGATCAGCGCCGGGATGAGCTGGTCCCGGCTGAGGGCCTCATGCGCCGCTTCGCCGAGCAGCTCCGCGACGCCGTCCACGGTGTAGCCAAGGGCCCGCAGGTCACCGGCCAGCGCCTTGAGGAGCCCGGGCAGGTCGGTCCGCGGAGCCTCCGGCGTGTTGCCGGCGGTGAACGGCGCCCGGGTCGCGGCGGCCTGGGTTGAGGGGGCCAGGGTCGAGGGGGCCTGCCCTGTGGGGGCCGGCGTGGCGGGGCTTTGCGCTGAGGAAGTCACCGGACAAGTTTAGTCCCGGACCAGCGTGGGTCCCCCCGTCAACGCCAGTCCGGCTAGAGCTGAGCCTCCGCATAGATCCGCAGGGCATCCCGGACAAAGGCGGCGCCCGCGGCGCCCCCGTAATTCGCGGCGAACCGGGGATCAGCCACATACATCTCGCCGAGGCCTGTCACGTACCCCTTCATCTCCGAGGCGGCGTCTGCACTGGTGGTTGTGCTTCTGTCTGTACTGGGGGTTGCGCTGCGCGCCGCCGGGGTCCCGGGGATGGCCCTCAGCCATTCGACGTGACGCCGTGCCAGCTCTTGGGCCGGCGCACTGCCAGCCGGGATGCCTGACTGTGCCGCGGCCGTCCAGTCCGCGCCGAGCTGCCGGGACTTTTCCGCCCACGCCGTCTTCTCCTCGGTCCCCATGCCGCGCCACCAGGCGTCCCCGGCCGCATACGCGTCCTTGCCCCACCGCTGCTGGACTTCCTCCCGGTACCGGGTGTGGTCAAAGCCGTCAAACATTTTCTCCGCCATGATTTTTTCTCCCTCTTGCAATGCCCCAATGGTGTGCCGGACCGCAGCGATCTGCCTGCCCAGCCTGTCCTGTTCCTGCTGCAGCCATTCCAGATGAAGGCCAAGTGCGTGCTCCGCGTCCGCCCCGTTGCCGAGTACGTCCGCGATCGCGGGCAGCCCCAGCCCCAAGTCGCGCAGGAGCAGAATGCGCTGCAGGCGCACCAGCGCATCCTGGCCGTAGTACCGGTAGCCGTTGTTGCCGGTCCTGCTGGGCTTGAGCAGGCCGATGTCGTCATAGTGGCGCAGGGTCCGGCTCGTGGTGCCCGCCAAAGTGGCAATCTGTTGAACAGACCAATCCATCGCTCCGCCTTCCGTCCCTTCCGGCCAACCGGCTGCCGGCCACCGGCCGCCGGCGCCGCTGCCCTGCGCCGCCGACCGGCCGCTGTCGGCCCGTCGCTTTGACTTTAAACTTTGACGCAGCGTCAAAGTCAAGAGATCGCTGAAGTAAGCACCGGAAGGGACCGCGCGGCAGGACGTGACCTACGCAAGACGGTAGGTTGGAGGCATGGTTTTCCCCTCCTCCGCAACGCCGGGACCGCGTCAGGGCCGAGCTCCGCGGCTCCGGCGGATCCTTACGGGCGCGACCGCCGCCGCCGTCGGTCTGGCCGCCGCGGCATGTTCCCCGGCCCCGTCTGTCGAGAACGCCGATGTCCCGGCGTGGAAGTCCACGGCCCTGCCCACTGCCACCGGTGTTGTGCTGGAGGACGCGGGCAAGATCCTCAACCGGGACGCGATCGTCCGGGCGGCTCCCGCGGTGCCCGCCGGCACCTACACCCTGACCATGACCTGCGACGGGGGCGGTAAGGCGTTCTTTACTGTCAGCCTGGAAGGCAAAGACCTGGCCGAAGCGGGCGCCGCCTGCAACGGCAGCCGCGAAACCGCCCGCATCAAGATACCCGCCGCGGGCGAGGTCAAGGTCAGCACGTCCAGCGTGGATGCGCCGCTGCTCTACGCCTACCATCTCGCTGCTGCCGGATAGGCCCCATCACCGCCGGGACCTGCTTCTGGATCGACGGGCAGGACCGCCGGACCGCGGAACCTTTAGCCTCTGGTTTAGCCTCTGGCGCAGGACAACTGACGGCCTTAATCTCAGGGTATGAGAACAGCGTCGGCGAGCACGATGCCGCGACGACACACCCCGGCTGCCGCCGCGGTGCTTGCAGCTGCGCTGTGCCTCGGAACTGTCCTCTCCGGCTGCGAGTACGAATACGGCGCCGACCACTGGGACGACGAGTCGCCCACCGTTGCCGCCTCGCCCACGGGGGGCGCCCTCCCACAGGACCCCCATGCAAACGAGCCGGTGTCGGGCGAAGAGCTGGACGACTGGGCCGACGAGGTGCTGCCCAACGAGGAAGGGCACGTGCTGCACAAAAGCTTCGGCTCCGTAAATGCCGGTGAGACCCACGCCGACTCGACCACGCAGCTGCCTGTCGGCACCTATTCCCTGACGCTGGCGTGCAGGAGCCGGGGCCGGGTGTCCTACACCGTCCGTGACGCAAAAGAGTCGTTGATAGACCTGAGCCTGCGCTGCGGGACATCGCGGGTCAGCGTCGTCCAGCTGTCCGCGCCCACTGCGCTGTCCATCCACGTCGGCGGACGGGCGGCGGCCAACTTCGCCTACCAGGTGACCCGGATCTGACTGCCCGCCCCGCTCAGGCGGCGCAGCCGTCCGGGCACCGCAGGGTTTCCGGACTGGCGGCGCATCCGGCGCAATAGAGCGTGAGTGTCCGGCAGCTCGGGTTGGAACAGTTTTCGAACTTGCTCGTGGGGGCGGAGCAGCGGACGCATTCGCCGATCGTCTTGGCGTCCTCGCTGAACTCCAGGTGCATCCGCTTGTCGAACACGTAGAGCGAACCTTCCCACAAGCCCTGGTCCTTGAACGTCTCGCCATAGCGGACGATGCCGCCGTCGAGCTGGTAGACCTCTTTGAACCCGCGGTTCACCATCAGGCTCGACAGCACCTCGCAACGGATGCCCCCGGTGCAGTAAGTGACAACGGGCTTGTCCTTGAGGGCATCGTATTTGCCCGAGTCGAGCTCTTTGATGAAGTCGTGGGTTGTGGCGACATCAGGGACCACGGCGTCCTTGAACTTTCCGATCTGAGCCTCGAAGCCGTTGCGTCCGTCGAAGAACACGACATCGTCGCCTTCCTCTTTCTTGGCCGCAATGAGCTCGTGCAGTTCCTCGGGTTTGAGGTGCGTGCCGCCGCCGACTACCCCGCCGGCGTCGACCTTGAGTTCGCCCGGCGCGCCGAAGGACACGATCTCGTCCCGCACCTTAACGCTGAGCCGCGGGAAGTCTGCCGCACCGCCGTCGGACCATTTCACGTCGATGCCGTGGAAGCCCCTGTACTCGCGGGTGGTCTTGACGTACTGCTTGACGGCGCTGAGTTCACCGCCCACCGTGGCGTTGATACCGTCCTTGGAGATGATGATGCGGCCGGTCAGGCCGAGCTTTTCGCACAGCGCGCGCTGCCAGAGCCGGACGGCGTCCGGGTCGGCGAGGGGGGTGAATCCGTAAAAGAGCACAATCCTGTTCAAAGCCACACTTTTAAGGGTACCGGCTGGGGCGGAGGGCGCAGCGACAATCACAATTGGATAAGCAAGCGCTCTTCCCGGGCCCGCCCTCTGTTGCTTGCGGCACGGCTGGAATACGCTCATCACATGAGTCTTGACGCCATGGTTGAAGACACCACGCACCTGCTGGGCATCTGGGTTGCCGGATGGGCTGCCTGTCGCGGATATGAGACGCGTAAAGAGGGACGGTTTCCCGCGGCCCTTCGCGCGGACACCACCGGCGAATGGGAATATTTCGCCTTCGACCCGTCCGAGTCGGAGTTCGCCGATTTGGCGGCAAAGACGGCCGAAGTGCCCGCCAGGGTCCTCACCATCCTCACCAACGATGTGGGCCGCTACACGTTTTTGGGCCAGCAGAATGGCCTGCACACCACGTCGGCTTCCCAGACCATGATGATCGTGGACATGGAGACCCAGGATTCGGAAGATCCCTGGCTGTCCGACGACGACCTCAGGCTGGAGACGTCCCGGAACGGCGGCGTCCACCACGCTGTGGTCCGCGCGGGTGAAGAGACCGCCGCGAGCGGGCGCGTGTTTGTCGTGGGGCATACCGCGATCTTCGACAAGATCGTGACGTCGCCGACCTACCAGCGGCGGGGGCTGGGCAGCTTCATCATGAAGGCCCTGGCGGCCCAGGCCTTCGAACACGACGTCGACTCCGGGCTGCTGCTCGCCTCGTTGGACGGTCAAAAGCTCTATTCGCACCTCGGCTGGCGCACGGTCTGCCACGTGCTGATGCTCTCGACGTCGGACGAAGGAGCAGATCTGTCCGTCGGCTGAAATTTGACGGCCGAGACTCAACAGCTGGCCGGGCTCCCGCGTCCAGGTGGCGCCGCATGCGGGTCCGTGCTGCCGCCCTGCCAAGGGGGACGGGCAAGTGCGGGCTTCCTGGCTCACTTGCTGCCGGCGGCGGTCGATTTGAGGCCGGATGAAAGAATGTAGGGGTGAACCCGCATGAGTCCCTGATTCCGATGCTGGGCCGAGGCCCGGACCCGGAACAGCTGCGCCATGTGCGAACAATCCCCGCCCGCCGGGCCGTGAATTCGCCGTGGCCGGAGTGGGTCCACCCCGATCTTGTGAACGCGTACGGTTCCCTGGGCATCCACGAGCCCTACCGTCACCAGGTCCAGGCCGCCGAACTGGCCCACACCGGAAAGCACGTGGTCGTTGCTACCGGCACGGCGTCCGGCAAGTCCCTGGCGTATCAGCTGCCCTCCCTGGACGCGATCCACCGTTCCGAACTCAGGGTCCTGGCCGATCCCGGCAAGATCCACGACGACGGCGCCGTGACCCTCTACCTGTCCCCCACCAAGGCCTTGGCCGCCGACCAGCTGGCAGCGATCCGGGCCTTGAAGCTGCCCACCGTCCGCGCCGAAACCTACGACGGCGACACCGATCCGGCTTCCCGGCGCTGGATCCGGGACCATGCGAACTTCATCCTCGCCAATCCCGACATGCTGCACTTCGGAATCCTCCCCAACCACGCCTGGTGGGCCCGCTTTTTCAGGCGCCTTCGCTATGTGATCGTCGACGAGGCCCACAGCTACCGCGGCGTGTTCGGATCCCACGTGGCCAACCTGATGCGCCGGCTGCGACGCATCTGCGCCTACTACAGCCCCAGCGGTTCGCATCATGGCCCCGTGTTCATCGCGGCGTCCGCCACGTCCTCCGAGCCCGGGACGTCCTTCGGCAGGCTCATCGGCGCGCCAGTCCGTGCTGTCACCGAGGACAGCTCGCCCCACGGATCCACCACCGTGGCTTTCTGGGAGCCGGCCTTGACCGAAGTCCGCGGCGAAAACGGTGCCAAGGAGCGCCGCACCGCCGTTGCGGAGACCGCGGATCTGCTGGCCAATCTGGTGTCCTCCCGGACCCGGACCATTGCCTTCATCAAATCCCGACGCGGGGCCGAGACCATTTCCTCGATCGCCAAGCGGCTCCTCGACGAGGTGGACCCCAGCCTGCCCCAGCGCGTAGCCGCCTACCGCTCGGGCTATTTGCCCGAAGAGCGGCGGGCGCTGGAAAAGTCGCTGCGCTCGGGTGAGCTGCTGGGTGTTTCGAGCACATCCGCGCTGGAGCTGGGCATCGACATTTCCGGTCTCGACGCCGTGCTGGTCGCCGGCTGGCCCGGCACCCGCGCCTCGATGTTCCAGCAAATCGGCCGTGCTGGCCGGGCCGGCCAGGACGCGATCGCGGCCTTCGTGGCCAGCGACGACCCGCTGGACACGTATCTGGTGAACCACCCCGAGGCGATCTTCGACGTCTCGGTGGAAGCCACCGTCTTCGATCCCTCCAATCCGTATGTCCTGGGCCCGCATCTCTGCGCCGCCGCCGCGGAACTCCCCCTGGGGTTCTCCGAACTGGGGCTTTTCGGAGCAACCTCCGAAAAGCTGCTGGACCGCTTGGTCGCGCAGGGCTACCTTCGCAAGCGGCCGGCCGGCTGGTTTTGGACCCACCCGCAGAGCGCCGCCGGCATGGTGAACCTGCGGGCGGACGGCGGGGGCCCGGTGAGCATCGTCGATGCCGACACGGGCTCCCTGCTCGGCACGATGGATTCACCCCAGACCCATTACCAGGCTCACACCGGCGCCGTGTACGTCCATCAGGGTGACAGCTACGTCGTGGAGGATCTCAATGAGGGTGACCACTGTGTGATGGTCCGCCGGGCGAATCCCGACTACTACACCACCGCCCGCGACGTGACCCAGATCGAGGTCCTTGAAACGGAGCGCACCACCGAGTGGGGCGGCGTGGCCGTGCATTTCGGTGATGTGAAAGTAACAACCCAAGTGGTCTCCTTCCAGCGCAAGGCACTGATTTCGAACGAGATCCTCGGCGAGGAACCCTTGGAGCTGGGCGCCCGGGACCTTTTCACCAAGGCAGTCTGGTTTGTCGTGGACAACCCCGCACTGACGGGCGCGGGACTGATCGAGGCGCAGTTCCCCGGCGCCCTGCACGCTGCCGAACACGCGGCCATCGGTCTCCTGCCGCTGGTGGCTTCCAGCGACCGATGGGATATCGGTGGGGTGTCCACGGCCATTCACGCCGACACCGGAGTGCCCACTATCTTCGTCTACGACGGCCATCCCGGCGGGGCCGGCTTCGCCGAACGCGGGTACGACAAGGCCCGGGTGTGGCTGACCGCCACGCGGAACGCCATCAAGGCCTGCGAGTGCGAATCCGGCTGCCCGTCCTGTGTCCAGTCACCCAAGTGCGGCAACAAAAACAACCCGCTCGAAAAGGACGCGGCTGTCACCCTGATCGACGTACTGCTCCAGGACGCCACCGACTTCATGGCCACCGACAACCCCGCCACAGCGGCCGAGGCCGGGACACCGGGAGGAAACCCGGCCGAGCCGCTCCGCACCTGAAGGCACCTTAGCGCTGCAGGTGGTAGGGCCGTGGCTCGCCCGGACCGCCGAGGGTGTTGCGGCCGGCCAGCCAGGCGGCGGGACAGCGTCCGGGACCGGGGGCAGGTCAGCGTTCCAGTCCAGGGGACGGGACAGCGTCCGGGTCCGGAGGCGGGACAGCGTCCGGGTCCGGGGGCGGCCCGGCTCTGGCCAGCCCTCTGGCTACCCCAAGGAGCGGCCCGGCGTTGAGCTCGGTACGGACCTGGACTGACGCGTCAGGAGCCTGGGAACAGCCGAGAACCGCCGCGTGGTTCTTCAACGCAACGTCACGGGCCACGGCGCAGGGGTCGCCGGGCGTGATTCCCCGGGCGGCATCCGCGGCAGCAAGTGCCGCGAGGTCTGCTGCCGTCGCAGCCCGGGATGCCGCGACGGCTGACTGGGCCAGCAGCGCCAACAACGCCGCGCCCATAATGACGACCAGTGCCACTCCCAAAGCCAGGACCGTTCCGGCTCCCCGCTCCTGAGACCGGCACCGCCCCCGGGAACGGGGTCCATGCCCGTGCCACGGCAGAGTTTCCCACCCACCGGTCGGCGGGGTCATGCGAGCTGCCTCTGGGAGCGGGAGACATCATCCGGTGCGGACGGCTGAGCCGGCCCGGACGCTTCCGCACGGGCCCAGGCACTGGCGTTCAGTGTCCACGGAATGAGCGACCCGACAGGGCCGGGGACGCGGCTGGACACAGTGACGCCGCGCCATTCGCCGTCGAGGGCGACGGTAGACCCCGCCGCTTCGCCGCCGAGGCGGTGAACAATCGCGTCTACCTCGGCAGTCGGGGCTCCCCTAGCCAATGCGCGTGCACCGCCCCTGGCGGCTTCCTCGATGCGGATCTGGGTGACGCCGGCGGCCGACCCTGCGAGCACCAGCGCGAGCAGAAGGACGACGGAGGGCAGAGCCACAGCAAATTCCGCGGTGACCGCACCCCGGCAGTCGGGGGCGGTGGACGCGCCCAGCCCCGGGCCCTTCACCCTGGCAACCCTGACGTGTTTGAGCCCGTTCATGGCAATGCGAGCGCCGTTCGAATCAGATTCAGGAGGAAGCCGCGGACTTCATCGCTGCGCATGATGAACACGAGTATGCCCGCGAACCCCACGGCGGCGAGAGTTGCGATGGCGTATTCCGCGGTGGCCATTCCCGCCTGTGCCGAGGGCGGCCTCGTGCGGCCACGCCGCTGCACGGGATCAACCGAGCTGGCGCCGGGGTAGATCTCGCACACTTCTGCAACATTGCCTTCCCCGGAGACTTGGCGATTCACCCCGGGGGTTTCCTGATTCATGGACATCTGCTTTTCCTTTCGCGGAACGCCGGCAGGACCGCCGGCTACACCGACTCTCCCGGCCCGGGACCTGGGCGGTAAGTCCCGACGTGCGCCAAGTGGAAAACCCTGCTCGCGACCGGCTCCATGGGCGGGCTGTGGAGGAGAAGTCACGGCCCCCCGGGACTGTCCGTCGACGGCCAGCAGACAGCCCGGCTCCGCGGGCATCAGCCCGGGAGCAGCCCCAGGAGCACGGGCACGACGCCGAGGCAGATGAACGCCGGCAGGGAGCACAGGCCGAGCGGCACCACGAGCTTCACTCCCAGGGCCGCCGCGCGCTGCTCGGCGGCCCTGTTCCGTTCACGGCGGAGCCGGGCCGCTTGGGCATGCAGGAGCGCCGCGGACGGGGCGCCGGTGAGGGCGGCGAAGGTGAGGGCGTCGCGCAGGGCGAGGAGTTGGGACGCCTGGGCACCGGAACTTCGCCACGCCGTGTCCCAACCCGCGCCAATCGCGAGTGCTGAGGCAACCGGCCGAAGCTGCCGTCCAAGTTCCGGCGGCGTCAGGTCCGTGATGAGTTCCAAGGACCGGCCCAGCCCGGCTCCGGCGTCGAGCATGGCCCCGATCAGCTCCAGCATCATGGCCGTGTCGCGCAGACCAGCGAACCCTGGGTGTCCGTGCGGGCCGCCGGCTGGGGCCGGCCGCCGCCCGGTCTGCTCTGCGGCGGTCAGGAATTGCTGGCGGAGCCTCCGCCGGACGTGACTGCGGCGTGCGAGGACCAGGAGTGCTGCACCGGCGAGGCTCGTCGCCACCACGGCTCCGGCCAGTTCCGGTCTCACGGTGGCCGGGGAATCACGGTTGGATCCCCGCCGCGGCCCGGACGAGTCTGGCGGACCACACCCGGCCGGCGGCCGTCAGAACCACCCCTGCGGCCATTGCCAAGACACCCCACGGCTTTTCCAGGAGCGTCGCGACCGGGTTCACGCCCAGCACGAGGCCGAGGCCCACACTCGACAGCGGCAGCCAGGTCAACAAACGGACGGTTGCGCGGGGCCCCGCCAGGGCTGTCTGACGGGCGGCCTCGGCGTCGTCCTCCGCCTCAAGGTGCGCGGCGAAGCGCGCCAGGACGTCGGCGAGCGGGCAACCGCTGGCCTCCGCGGTGTCGAAGCATGCGGCAAGCTCGCCCCACACGCGGCTGTCGCGGCCGGACCGGATGCTTGCGGGCGCCAGCATGACGGCGGCCCCGGGCCCACGCCCGGCTGTCTGCCCGGTCATGGCGTGGCGGATCGCCGCGCCCACCGAAGACCCGCGCTGCGCGGCCGCACGCGCGGCCGCCAGAATCCGCAGGGATTCCGCGCCCAGAACCGGCCCGGCCGACGCGCCAGTCCCGTCACGGCCCGCGCTGCGGGCATTCCCTGGGACCGCGTCCTGTGCGGTCTCCCCGCCGTAGAGCACCCACAGTTCGTCCCAGAGACGGGCAGGTGTGCGTCCTCCCTTCAAGAGCGCGGCCAACTGCTGGACCACGGCAGTCATGGGGACCGTCCCCGGCCCGTCGGATCGCACATCGCGCCAACGGCCCAGGCCCGCGGTGACCTTCAGGTCACGATTTCCCGGGACGGCGCCCCGGCCGGCACTGCGAGAGCTGATCCTCGGGTGCCCGTGGGGTGCCGGACCCGGCCTGCCCGCGCCGGGCAGCGCCCTCCGGGTGCGACGGTCCGTCGCGGCCTTGGAGGGATCGGCCAGCCAGATGGCCAGGGCCAGAGCCATGATCAGGACGGCGGTCACCGCGGTGCCCAGGACTCCGGAGGCCCGCTTCCGGGACCCGTCGGGCGCGGCCCGGCCCCGGCCGCGCCCGATCCGGTGGTGGTTCCGTCCGCCGTGCCGGGATCGAGCCCGAGCCGGGCAGCCAGCTGCGGCCACGCCGGCCCGAATCCGACCCGGTCGTTGAGTACTTCCAGCGCGACGGTGACACCCAGTCCCGATTCCCCCGCCTCCATGATCCCGATGCTCGCGACGCGGCGGCCCGTGGCTGTCCGCTCGACATGAACCACAGCCTCAACCGCACTGGCCACCTGCAGGCGGACGGCGTCCTGGCTCAGGCCGGCGAGCGCGCCGAGCGCCGCAAGCCGGGCCGGCACAGCCGACGCCGCATTCGCGTGGATGGTCCCGCCGCCTCCCGTGTGCCCGGTGTTCATGGCTTGGAGCAACTCCCGGACCTCGGGGCCGCGGCATTCGCCCACCACGAGCCGGTCCGGCCGCATTCTGAGGGCCTGCCGAACCAGTTCACCCAGGTCCACGGCGCCGCCTCCTTCCAGGTTCCCGTGCCGGGATTCCAGTGATACGACGTGCGGGTGGACCGGATTCAGTTCAGCCGCGTCCTCAATCAGGACGAGCCTTTCTCCGGGGTGGCATAGGCCCAGCAAGGTCGCCAGTAGCGTGGTCTTCCCCGATCCCGTGGCACCGCTGATGAGGAAGCTCAACCGGCGTGCCACCATGCGTTCGAGCACGGGCTGGACCAGGCCGGCGGATGTCCCGCGGCCAAACATTCCGTCGCGCCGCAGCTCGGACATGGAGAACACCGTGGCACGGCGGATCCGCACGCTCAAGAGGGTCCCGGCCGTGGAAATCGGCGGGAGGACCGCGTGCACCCGGTAGCCGCCGTCGAGCCTGACGTCCACGCACGGCGAGCCGTCGTCCAGGCGCCGCCCGCCGGCCGCAACCAGCCTCGCCGCGAGGGCGCGGACTTGCGGCTCCCCGGCGAAGATTACCGGCGCCCGTTCCAGGCCGTTGCCGCGGTCCAGCCACACGGTGTCCGGCCCGTTGACGAAGATGTCAGTCACTGCCGGATCCCTGGTGAGCGGTTGCAGGGGGCCCAGACCGTTCAGTTCGGCGCTGATACTCTCAACCGCGGCCAGGGCACCGCCGGTGCCAAGCAGCCGACCGCTTGCCTGGACGGCCGCGGCCACGCGCGCCGGGGTGACGGGAGCGGAATCGGCCAGGACAGATTCGCGTACGGATTCCAGCAGCGTCTCGTCGACCAATCCCTGCACCCGGCGGCGGCCCGGAGCGCCCCGGGCGGACCGCTGCGGTTCCGCCGCTCCGCCGGCCGCGTGGGCGCTCACCAAACCTGGCCTCCGTCCGGACCAAGGAACACCTCGGCGAAACGCCGGGCAGCGCGCTGCCTGCCGACGTCCAGAAGACGGCCGAGTTCCGTTGCCGCGGCCAGGCCCTTGATTTCCGGCAAGACTGTGTGCAGTGGAAGCCCCACGGACTCCGCGATCAGCGGCCCATCCAAGGCGGCACCGGGACTGGCCCGGACCACCAAGACGGTTTCCACTGGTGGAAGCTCCTGCAGAAGCTGGGCTGCGGCGACGGCCGCGCGCAACCTGGCCGGCACAACGACCACGATCCGGTCGCATTCCCAGGCGAAGGACCGCAGCGCCTCCCGTTGTCGGCCGATGTCCACCACAGTCAACTCGCGGCCTCGGCGGGCGGCATCGAGGATCCCCGCCACGGTGGTCACGTCCACGCCCCCGGCCGGTTCCCTGGTGCCCGGCCAGGACAAGAAGGAGAATCCGCCGGCCGTCGGCAGGGCATCGTCAAGTTGTGCGGGGTCGATGCTTCCGCTCGCGCCGGCCAGGTCCGGCCAGCGGAGCCCGGGGACATCCTCGGCAGCCAACGCCAGTTCCAGGCCGCCACCCCCAGGGTCGCCGTCGATCAGCAGCACCCGGGCGCCGAGGCCGGCAGCCGCCTGGGCGATCCAGACGGCGGCCGTTGTGGCTCCGGCACCCCCGCACCCGCCGGTGACCCCCAGAACGAGCCCGCCCGGTTCCGGCGCGCGCGATCGGCTCAGGTATTCCGCCAGCCACGCGGCGGCGTCCGGCAGCACCGCGACTCGCTCTGCCCCGATGGACGCGGCCAGGTGCCACGGTCCGTCCCCGTCGCCCTGCAGGCCCACCAACACGGCCGGCGCCCTCCTGCGCAGCGGCAACTCGCGGATGTCGCTGCCAACCAGGACGGCGGACGCGGCGTCCCAGAACGGTGCCGCGTCAGTAACGTCCCGCACGGTCCGCAGGTGGCCTCCGGCCGCTGCGACGATGCGTTCGACCTCGCTCCGCAGCACCTCGGACCCGGTGACGAGCAGGGTTTCCGCGGAGTCCCCGGGGATCCATGGCCCCGGGTCCCGCGGGGACGAACCACCTGGCCCGGTTTGCTGGTGCCTGTTCATGCTGCCACTGTGCCTGTCCCGCACGAGCCAACGGAACCGCCGCCATCGGCTATGTGGACAACACGGACGGGGTCGCTAGCCCGCCGCAGCAATGCGGGGCACGGAGCACGCCGCCGGGCAAGGCAGAATTGACCCTATGTACCTGCTGCTCGCCGCCCACGCCGACGGCGCGGCGCTCCAGGAACTCACGGCGGACGGCGCTCCGGCGCCGTCCCATCCGGAACCCCGGGTGGTCAGCAGCGGCGACCTCGCCGGCGTCGTCCGCGGCCTTGAGCAGCGCCGCCCGCGCTGGATCTGGCACCGGACGCAGGACTGGTATCCCCCGCTGCTGCGCGCCGGGGTGGAGCTCGAGCGCTGCTACGACCTCAGCCTGTGCGGCTCGATCCTGGCGCACTCGGAATTCACCGCCCACACCGGGTATGCCCAGGCGGCCGAGAAGCTGACCCAGGACGACGACCTGAACCATCCGCCGCGTGCCCTGCAGCCCCCGGCCCCGCCGCCCGAGCAGGGCGCGCTCTTCGATGCCCCCGAGCCCGGCCCGCGTTCCGGCCAGTCGCTGGAGGAGCTTCGCGCCGAATATGCCGCCCAGCAGGAGGCGCTTCGCCAGGCGGGCGCGGCCCCGGGCCCGGTTCCCGGCACGGCGGCGGCGGCCCCGGCCGCCGACGACCGCCGGCGCCAACGGCTCCAACTGCTGCTTGCGGCCGAATCGGCTGCAGCCATGATCGCCGCCGAAATGCAGCACGCCGGCGTCCCGTGGCGTAAGGAGCTGCACGAACAGATTCTCGCCGAGCAGCTGGGCCCCCGGCCGGCTCCGGGCCAGCGGCCTGCCAAACTCGAAGCGCTCACCGCGGAGCTGAGGCTGGTGCTGCAGTCGCCGTCGCTGAACCCGGACTCCCCGCAGGAACTGATGCGTGCCCTGCACCGGAACGGCATCGAGGTGAAATCCACCCGCCAGTGGGAGCTGAAGGAATCAAACCACCCCGCGATCGTGCCGTTGCTGGCCTACAAGAAACTGGCCCGCCTGTACTCGGCCAACGGCTGGGCATGGCTTGATACGTGGGTCAAGAACGGCAGGTTCCGCCCCGAGTACGTGGTGGGCGGCGTGGTGTCAGGGCGGTGGGCTTCGCGTGGCGGCGGGGCGCTGCAGATCCCCCGCCAGGTCCGCGGCGCGGTCCACGCCGATCCCGGCCACAAACTTGTCGTCGCCGACGCCTCGCAATTGGAACCACGGGTGCTCGTGGCCCTCGCGCAGGACTCCCGGATGGCCGAGGCCGCCCGGGACAAGGACCTCTACGCCGGTATCGCTGCGCAGGGCTTCGGCGGCGACCGGGCGAAAGCCAAGGTGGCCCTCCTTGGCGCAATCTACGGGGCCACCACGGGTGAGTCCGGCCGGCTGATGCCCCAGCTCGCCCGCACTTATCCGCGCGCCGTCGGCTTCGTCGAGCAGGCCGCCCGCGACGGCGAGGCCGGGCGGACCGTCACCTCACGCCTTGGCCGCAGCAGCCCGCCGCCGTCGGACAGGTGGTTCCGCAGCCAGCATTCCACCACCGCGGATGAACAGCGCCGGGCCGACTCGATCGCCCGTTCGCGGGGCCGCTTCACGCGGAACTTTGTGGTGCAGGGCTCGGCAGCCGACTGGGCGGCCTGCTGGCTGGCGGAACTGCGACGGCGGTTGCGCGCCAAGCGGGCGCATGGCACTGACGCCGGCGAACTGGTGTTCTTCCTGCACGACGAAGTGATGGTCCACTGCCCTGAACGTGCCGTCGCGGACTGCATCCGCGCGATCGAGGAGTCCGCAAATGCCGCCAAGGAGCTCCTGTTTGGCCGCATTCCGGTGGAATTCCCGGTGAGCGTGGCGGTCGTGGACTCGTACGACGCCGCCAAGTGAGCGGCCGCGGTCACCGGCTGTAACGTACCCGCCGGTAGCGTTGTGTGGGCCCCATCACCCGGCTAGGCTCGAAAAAGTCCGGCAAATTCCCACTGTTTCCGCCGGGCATTGCAACGACGCAAGGAATTGGGGAGGCACCCGTTTGGCAGGCACGTTTGAGATCGCCCAGGCTGGAGACAAGGCTTACTTCTTCAGGCTGACGGCGCCGGACGGAACGGTAGTCGCCGTTTCTCCGCTGTTCAGCACCATCAAAAGCGCAGCAGCGGGCATCACCGCCGTGCGCGAGAACGCCGCGACCGGCCTGGTAGTGGATAGTTCCGCCGCCTCCGGGCGCATGGCACGCAGGCAGGCGGCAGCCTCGCCGGCCGTCCTGGCGGCCAGCGGCGCCGGGACCAGCTAGCGGATCGGCCGGAAGGCGGGTCGCGCCTGCCGGCCGCCGGCATCAGGCCTCACACATCAATGCCGTACAGCCGGGCGCGGTCCCAGGAAACCGCCCAGCCGAGCTGTTCGAACAGCTGGTTCAAGATCATCCCGGTGAACCCCCACACCACCACACCGTTGACGGTGAACGCGGGGCTCTGGAACGTGTGGCCGGCCCGGCTGACCGTAGCCATCACCCGGTTGTCCGGGTCCAGCAGGTCCCGGACCGGCACCCGGAAAACCTGCGCTGACTCGCCGTAATCCACCACCCGGACCGGCGACTGCGCGGCCCACCAGGCCAGGACCGGGGTGACCAGGAAGTTGCCCCGGGGCAGGGCGAGCTCAGGCATGGTCCCGAGAACGTCCACGCCCGCCGGGTTCAGCCCGGTCTCCTCCTCGGCCTCGCGAAGGGCCGCGGCGACGGCCGACTCCCCCGGGTCGATGCCGCCGCCCGGAAAGGCCACCTGGCCGGGATGGTCGTCTAGGGTCTGCGCCCGCTGCAGCAGCAGAACGTCCAGGTCGGCGGGAGCCAGCAGCTTCTCGGACGCCGCAGGCACGTTGTCCAGTGCGCCAAAGAGCATCAGCACGGCGGCCTTGCGGACCCGCTCGCCGGGCTCGACGGCGAGTTCCCGCCAGCGCGGGTCCGGAGCCGGCGCGGTGCCCGCCCGCACCGCGGCAACGAGGTCGACGAGGTCCTGGCGTGCGGTCACTGCGGCTTCCTCTGCGATTCCATCCGGATTTCGGCGGCGCGGTGCGTCTCGGCCAGCAACCGGGCCAGCAGCGCCTCCTGCCCCGGGGCGAGTTCGTACTTCAGCAGTTTCGCGGCCTTCTCCGGGTCCGTCTCGCCGGCGCCGTAACTGGGGCACCAGTTCGCCACGGCACAGGCACCGCAGGCCGGCTTCCGGGCATGGCAGACGCGGCGGCCGTGGAAGACGACGCGGTGCGAGAGCATGGTCCAGTCCTTCGGCTCGAACAGCTCGGCGACGTCGGCCTCGATCCGGACCGGATCATCCGACACCGTCCAGCCCAGCCGCCGGGCCAGCCGGCCGAAGTGGGTGTCAACGGTGATGCCGGGGATGCCGAAGGCATTGCCCAGCACCACGTTCGCGGTTTTCCGCCCGACGCCGGGCAGCGTCACCAGATCCTCCAGCCGGCCCGGCACCTCGCCGTCGTACTCGTCGACGAGCCGGTTGCACAGCGCGAGGAGGTTTCTGGACTTGGCGCGAAAGAAGCCCGTGGGCTTGATGATGGCTTCCAGATCGGCCGGCTCGGCCTCCGCCATCCGGCGCGCGTCGGGATAGCGCGAGAACAGCAGGGGCGTGATCTGGTTGACCAGCACGTCGGTGGTCTGCGCGGACAGCACGGTGGCCACCACGAGCTCGAACGGGCTGCGGAAATCCAGTTCCGCGTGGGCATAGGGGTACTGCTCCGCAAGGGCCCGGTTGATCCGGCGGGCGCGGCGCTTGAGCCCCAGGAGAGACTCCCCTGAGGCCCGCGGTGCACCGCGCCTGGTGCTGCCGGCGTCGGAGGTCACGGGTGGACTAACCGCGTTCGATGTTGCGCAGGTCCCGCAGAACGCCGAGCCGGCCGTCCGTGTGCTGGACCAGGAACTCACTGCCGCGGTCCTCGAGGGCAAGGACCCAGCCGCCCGGTTCGATGATGAACGCCGGTGCGCCGGTGCGCTCGTCGACCGCGGTGCGGGGCTGCGCGACGGCGAACCAGAAGGCCTCGTGCACGGGGTGGACGTCGTTCCCCGCGGCCCGGCTGGCGGGATCGACGGTGGCGCCGATGGGCTCCTCCGGACGAACCTGCTCCTGCCGGACCTGGGGGTTGACCGTGGTGGGGGCACTGCCGGCCTGGGTCTGTTCCGCCGCCGGAACGCGGTCCGCCTGCGTCTGTTCCGCGGCCGGGGTCTGCTGGGCGGCCTGCGTCTGTTCCGCGGCCGGGGCCTGCTGGGCGGCTGGGGTCTGCTGGGCGGCCGGGGCGGCGGCCGTAGCGGCGGCGCTAGCAGCGACGCCGGCGGGCTGGGTCTGTTGGGCGGAGGAAGGGCTGGCGGCGGACGCGGCCGGCTCCGGGGAAGCAGCCGCCGTCGACGCAGCAGGGCCGGACGCGGCAGGGCTGGCCGTGCCGGCACCCGGGACCACGCCGGAGACCTGGGTTTCCGGCCCAGCCACGACGGCGGCAGGCGCGACCGCCGTCGCACCCGCCGATGATCCGGGCGACGGAGCGGCCGGTGAAGCCGGGGCTGGTGCCGCGGTCTGCCCGCTGGCCGCCTGATTTATGGCCTGGCCGGTGGTCTGGCCGGCGACCGCCCCCGAGGTGGGTGCCGGGGATTTGCCGGCCGCGGCGGCCGGCTTGGCGGCCTTGGGTTCCTTCGCCGGCTTGGCGGCACGGGGTTTTTGCACCGGGGCAGCGGCTTCACGCGCCACGACGTGGGCGGGGGTTTCCTCGCGGCCCAGGAAGTCACCTGCGAAGAACGGGATCCAGCGGCCCAGCACTGTGGCCGCGAAAAGGCCCAAGGCACCCAAAAGGGCAATGAGCATGATCGGCACGAAGGCCCCGGCCACGGCGAGGAAGAAGAAGGCAAGGGTGAAGGACGCCACGACGGAGGCGAACTGGTCGATCGACAGGGACCCGATCCGGATCCTCGTCCCCGGGCTGAGGCGCCTGGCCACGAACAAGGCGGTGACAGTGAGCGGCAGCACGATGCCCAGGCCCAGGAAGAACAGGCTGCCAAGGTTCCACAGGTTGTAGCCGAAGCCGAACATCGGAATCAGAGAGGCGACGAACAAAAGCAGCGTGGAGCCAAAGACGGTGAGATCCCGGCTGGTGAAGGGACCCAGGACAGCTTCGTTCTTCGCGGTTTTCTTGTCCACGGTGAAGCGGGGTGCATCCCCGAAGCCGGCGGGCCCGGGCTGTGCCGTTGCGCCCTGGCTCTGGGCGGGCGCCCGGAGCTGCCCGTTGTCTTTCTCGTTCATTCCGTATCTCCTTAGCACGGCGGCACTCTGGACAGCGCCGCCTAACGGCCGGCGAGGCAAGACCGCCATGGGTCTGCTCGCCTCCATCGGATGTCACAACTTCATCTCAGCCTAGCCAAGTGAATGGCCGATCACTAGCTGACAAGCCGGGGCCGGGCAGAGCAGAATTTTCAGGTATTTCATGGTCCCGGGAGCCCGGCAGGAGTCGCGCCGGGGGTGAAGCGGCGGTAGAGCGGAAGGTGGTGCGGCGGGCGGTCCCGGCGGGCGAAGAAACCACCCGGCGCTTAGGAAACACCCACTCACGGCGTTCTTTGTGACGGGGCGCACGTTTAGTCGGAGCTAGGCATTAGTGTTTATTGAGGAACAGCTCTTGCGGTGCCGCCGTGATCTGCCGCCGCCCGATGCCGCGATTGCGGTCCGGCGCGGAGACGACACGAACGTCCGCGCAGCACGGATCGATGAATGATGAGGTTCACCATGTCCCAGCAGACACCCGGCTCCACCGCCACGCAGTCATCCCACGGCGACGCCTTCGAAAACCTGTCCCAGGAGAACCGCCGCTTCGCGCCGTCGGAGGAGTTCGCGGCCAATGCCGTGGTCACTGGCGCTGATTATGAAGAGGCCGACGTCGACCGTCCCGCCTTCTGGGCAAAGCAGGCCCGCGAACTGCTGAGCTGGAGCAAGGACTTCACCGAGGCGTTGGACTGGTCCAACCCGCCGTTTGCCAAATGGTTTGTCGGCGGCGAGGTCAACGCCGCGTACAACGCCCTGGACCGCCACGTCGAGGCAGGCAACGGGGACCGGGTGGCTATCTACTTCGAGGGCGAGCCCGGCGACACCCGCACGTACACTTACGCCGAGCTGACCGAGGAAGTGAAGAAGGCCGCCAACGCCTTCGAATCCCTCGGCGTGGCCAAGGGCGACCGCGTCGCGGTCTACTTGCCCATGATTCCCGAGGCCGTCATCACCCTGCTGGCCTGCGCCCGGATCGGTGCCATCCACTCCGTGGTCTTCGGCGGCTTCTCCGCGGACGCCCTCCGGTCCCGGATCGATGACGCTGAGGCCAAGCTGGTGGTCACCGCAGACGGCACTTACCGCAGGGGCAAGCCAAGCGCCCTGAAATCCGCCGTCGACGAGGCACTGTCCGCGCGGGGAGACGGCGACGGGCACACGGTCCAGAACGTCGTCGTGGTCAAGCGCAACGGCCAGGACGTGGACTGGCACGAGGGCCGGGACCACTGGTGGGCGGACACCGTCGGTGCCGCGTCGGCCGAGCACACCGCCGTCGGGCACGATTCCGAACACCCGCTGTTCATCCTTTACACCTCCGGCACCACGGGAAAGCCCAAGGGGATCCTGCACACCACCGGCGGCTACCTCACCCAGACGGCCTACACGCACAAGGCCGTCTTCGACCTGCACCCGGAAACGGACGTCTACTGGTGCACGGCCGACATCGGCTGGGTTACGGGGCACTCGTACGTCGCCTACGCCCCGCTCATCAACGGCGCCACCCAGGTCATGTACGAAGGCACCCCCGACTCCCCGCACCAGGGGCGCTGGTGGGAGATCGTGGAGAAGTACAAGGTCTCCATCCTTTACACCGCCCCGACCGCCATCCGCACGTTCATGAAGTGGGGCAAGGACATCCCGGCCAAGTCCGACCTCTCCTCGATCCGGGTCCTGGGCTCAGTAGGCGAGCCCATTAACCCGGAAGCCTGGATGTGGTACCGCGAAGTCATCGGCGCTGACAGCGGGCGCAAGAAGATCCCCGCACCGATCGTGGACACGTGGTGGCAGACCGAGACCGGGGCGCAGATGATCGCACCGCTGCCCGGCGTCACCGCCACCAAACCCGGCTCCGCCCAGGTGCCGCTGCCCGGCATCGCCGTGGACGTCGTGGACGAGCTCGGCGAGTCCGTGCCCAACGGACACGGCGGCTTCCTGGTGATCCGCGAACCGTGGCCGGCCATGCTCCGCGGGATCTGGGGCGACCCGGAACGGTTCAAGGAAACGTACTGGTCCCGCTTCGAGACCATGTACTTCGCCGGCGACGGCGCCAAGAAGGATGAGGACGGCGACGTCTGGCTGCTGGGCCGCGTCGACGACGTCATGAACGTCTCCGGCCACCGCCTCTCCACCACGGAAATCGAATCCGCCCTCGTTTCCCACCCGGCAGTCGCCGAAGCCGCCGTCGTGGGCGCCGCGGACGAGACCACCGGGCAGGCCGTCGTGGCCTTCGTGATCCTGCGCGGCGACGCCGTGGACTCGGGGGACGCGATCGTCCAGGAGCTCCGCAACCACGTCGGCAAGGAGATCGGGCCCATCGCCAAGCCCAAGACCATCCTGGTGGTCCCCGAGCTGCCCAAGACCCGGTCGGGCAAGATTATGCGGCGCCTTCTCAAAGACGTGGCGGAAGGCCGCGAGGTCGGCGACGCCACCACCCTGGCGGATAACACCGTCATGGCGCAGATCGCGCAGTCACTGAAAAAATAGCCGGCGAAAGGGCCGCTCAGTCCGGCCGGTTTGGCCGCCTTCACCCGCCCGACGGCGGCGCCGCTTAACCGGTGGCGCGGCGCCGCCGTCGTCGGGCCTGCCGGCCAGCGCTGTCCGGCGGGCAAAAACGGCGGTAACGAACGGCGCGTGCGGGCCTCGGCGCGGTAGATTTGCAGACATGACTGAAGCCACCCCCGCCAGCGATGCCGGCCGCGGCACCCTCCTGGTTCTCAACGGGCCCAATCTGAACCTGCTCGGCACCCGCGAGCCCGAGAAGTACGGGACGGCCACCCTGGCCGACGTCGAACAACTCGCCAAGGAAGCCGGCGCGGCGCACGGGCTGGACGTTGAATGCTTCCAGTCCAACCATGAGGGCGCCCTCGTGGACGCCATCCACGCCGCACGCGGGAAGGCCGTGGGGATCGTGCTCAACGCCGGCGCCTACACCCACACGTCGGTGGCCATCCGCGATGCCATTTCCGCCGTCGCCTTGCCGACGGTCGAGGTGCACATCACGAATGTCCACGCCCGCGAGCCCTTCCGGCATCATTCCTACCTGTCGGACATCAGCAAGGCCGTGATCGCCGGCGCCGGGATCCTGGGCTACCGCTTCGCGGTGGACTACCTCGCCGGGCTCCACGCGGAGAAGGACTGAGCATGTGCCCCGCCGGTCCCGCGGCGGCCGGGGAATCCGCCACCGCGCAGTGGTACCGGCACTTTGGCACAGTCGATGCGCCGGCTTCCTCCCCGTGCTACGCCGAGTGGGCCGTGGGCATGGCCGATGACGCCGAACTGATCCGGCGGATCGACCTGTGGCCGCACAACAAACGCCAGCCGCTGCTGATCCTCGCCGCGGCCCGGTTCCTCGGCGCGCAGATCAGCCCGTACCGCGACTTCCGGCGCTTCCTGGATGATCATTGGGCCAAAATCTCGGAAATCGTGCTCTCCCGGTCCACCCAGACCAACGAGGCCGGGCGCTGCGCAACACTGCTGCCGTCCCTCGCCCAGATCGCTGCCGCGGAGGGCAGGCCGCTGGCCCTCATCGAGGTGGGCGCCTCCGCCGGGCTGGCCCTGTACCCGGACTGCTACGGGTACGAGTTCGTCGCCGCCCTGCCCGCCGAGGGGAACGCAGACGGGGCCCCGACGACGCGGCTGGATCCTCGCGGCGCCCGGCCCGGCACCTTCCCGGTACTGCGCTGCGTCACGTCCGGACCGGTGCCGCTGCCGGCGGCGCTTCCCCAGGTGGCGTGGCGGGCCGGGATCGACCTCAACCCCTTGGACGTGCGCAACCCGGACGACGTTGCCTGGCTGGAAGCCCTCGTGTGGCCCGAGCAGGAGTTCCGCCGCGAGCGGCTGCGCGAGGCGATCGCGGTTGCCCGGGAACGGCCGCCGTTGCTGGTGGCCGGCGACCTCAACGAACAGCTCGTCGAGCTCGCAGACCAGGCACCGGCCGACGCCGCCTTGGTGGTCTTCCACAGCGCCGTCATGCCCTACCTCGATGCCGGCGGCCGCGCCCGGTTCCGCCGCACGATGGCCGATCTCGCGTCGGAGCGGGGCTGCCACTGGCTCTCGAACGAAGGCCACACGGTGCTCGCCCAGGCCGACGGGTCGAATGTGGTGCCGGAAATGGACAACGCACGGCTGCGCGGCCGGTTCCTGCTGCTGCACGACGGTGAGCCGGTGGCCATCGCGGGCCCGCACGGCCAGAGCCTGGAGTGGCTCTAGGCCGGCTGCAGGTGCCGGCTATTTCTTGACGCACTGTCCGGACGAGACCGCGCTCCCCAGACCCGGGGCCTGGGCGGCGACCGGCCCCAGATCGGCCATGGTAATGGCGAAGCCGAGCGAGGACTCGGTGGTGGCTTTGGCGAAGACGACGCCGGCCACTTGTCCGTCCATGGTCAGGAGCGGACCTCCCGAGTTGCCAGGCTGCACGTCGCCGGCCAACCGGTACACGTCTTCGGGTGCCGCGTTGTTGCCGTAGATATCGGGCACCAGCACGGTGGTGATGTCCTGCACCGTGGCCGGTTTGGACTGGAACGGGCCGCCATGCGGATAACCGGCGAAGGCGGCAGGGCTTCCGGAACGGAGGTTGGCGGCGAGCGGCAAGGGGTCCGAGCGGAGGCCATCCACCGCCACGACGGCGAGGTCGTGCCGGGGGTCAAAGTACACGACGCTCCCGGGCAGGGCCCGCCCGCCGGGCGACTCCACCACCGGCTGGTCGACTCCGGCGACCACGTGGGCGTTGGTCACGACACGCCCGGGGGCAACCACAAAACCCGTTCCGGTCTGGTTCTGCCCGCACTGGTAGGCGGTTCCGGCGATCTTGAGAACCGACGCGGACGCCTTGTTCAGCGCCGGGGTGTCCGTACTGGTGTCCGGCACGGCGACGGGCTGGCCCTGGCCGAAGCCGTCGAACAGGGTGGGTATGCCGTCGCCGATCACGGCGGACCGCAACTGGGCCATCGACGCCTTGACGGGCGTGGGGGTCACGCCGTCGATGAACCGGATGACTTTGGACTCCGCGATCTGTTCAGACACAAACGGCACACCCAGGGCACCGATGCTGAAAGCCAGCATCGACATCACGAGGGCCGACACCACCACGTTCACGCCTCCGCCCACGAGGCGGTCGGCCGCCCGCAGGGGGCTGAACGGCATCACGCTGCGGATCCGCCGCCCGATCATGGTGCCCAGCCCGTTCCCCACGATCATCAGCACGACGGCGACGGCAATGATGGCCGTCAGACGCCAGCCGCTGTCGTCCACGAGACCGCTGACGATGGGAACGGACACGAAGGCGGCGACGGCGCCTGCCGCGAATCCCGCGATGCCTCCGAGCGTCACCAGGAAGCCGTTGCGAAGTCCGTGGATCAGGTAGGCCAAGAGCGCCACAACCAACACCAGGTCCAAAATGGTCAGGCCAAACACCGGGGCTCCTAACAGAAAGTTCAGCCACGATTCTAGCGGTGTAAGCTGAACGTTTGCCGACCGGCCGCAACTCTGCACGGCCTGCCGCAAGTCTGCACGGCCTGCCGGGACCTCCCGGGTCGTGCGCTTTCAAGCCCTTCGGGCGTTTCAGTGCCAACTACGTCACAGAAGCGCCAAAATTCTGAAAGAATGGCTGAAGCGCCCCAGCCGACACAGTTAGTCAGGAGATTTCATGGATATCGAGGTATTGCGCCGCGCACCCCTTTTCGCCACGCTCGACGACGAGGCGTTCCGTCTGCTGACGGACGAGCTCACCGAGGTGGACCTTTCACGCGGTGCCTCGGTATTCCGGGAAGGCGACCAGGGCGACCAGCTCTACTTCATCGTCTCCGGCAAAGTGAAGCTCGGCCGCACCTCGCCGGACGGACGCGAATCGCTGCTGGCCATCCTCGGCCCGGGCGAACTGTTCGGTGAAATGGCCCTC
The DNA here is from genome assembly GCF_042883665.1 of Arthrobacter sp. NPDC058192. Lineage (NCBI taxonomy): Bacteria > Bacillati > Actinomycetota > Actinomycetes > Micrococcales > Micrococcaceae > Arthrobacter > Arthrobacter sp. NPDC058192. The sequence continues at coordinate 245,964 of NZ_JBHVVJ010000005.1, forward strand.
TTCGACCCGAGCCCGCGGACGGCCACAGCGACGGCCGTTTCCGAGACGCGCCTGGCAGGCCTGAAGAACGAGAGCCTCAACGCGCTCCTGCGCACCCGCCCCGAGGTTTCAGCGCAGCTGCTGCAGGCCCTTGCACGCCGCCTGCGCCGCACCAACGATTCCCTCTCCGACCTCGTCTTCTCCGACGTGCCGGGCCGTGTGGCCAAGGCGCTGCTGGATCTGGCCGACCGCTTCGGCCGCCCCGCGACCGACGGCGTCCTCGTCGCCCACGAGCTGACCCAGGAGGAGCTCGCCCAGCTGGTGGGTGCTTCCCGCGAAACGGTGAACAAGGCCCTCGCTGAGTTCGTGCAGCGCGGCTGGCTGCGCCTGGAAGCCCGCGCCGTCGTCATCCTCGACATGCAGCGTCTGCGCCAGCGCTCCCGCTAGAAACCCCTGCAGTATCAGAAGGCCGGCCCCGGACTCGGGACCGGCCTTCTGCCGTTGGCACACCGCCGGACATGCCCCTCGGCCCGGCACGGCACCGGACATGTCCACTCCCGGCTCCAACACGGACCGGACATGCCCCGTCTTGGCGGCCTGCCATGGACATAAAGCCAATATGTCCACCGGCCAGGGCCAACGGAGGGCATGTCCCGGGGAGAGACGGCCTAGCGCTCCCGCTGGGGGTCGCCGGCGACCGTCTTCGCGGCCTCGACTTCGAGCATGAGCCGGCCGTTTTCCTCCACGAGCTTGGGCTGGTACACGTGGGCCTTGCGCTTGTAGCTGAGGTAGGCGATGCAGCCGTTGGCCTTGGCCATCTTCTCGAGCATGATCTCCGAACCGGGCACCAGGAGTTCGCCCAGGGTTCGGCCCGCGGTGTTCTCCTGGCCCACCTCGTCGCCGAGCACTGTGGTGTCCCGCTCGCTCACCACGTTGCGGACGCACACCCAGCGGCCCCACACGCCCTTGCTGGCCAGCAGTGAAGGCTGCTGGTTCATGGGCAGGGTGGCGGCAAAGTAGCGGGTGTTGAACCGGCGGTGGGCAAAATCAGGGCTGAGCCAGTTGACCAGCGGTTTGAGCAGGTCGGTGCGTACGGAAAGCCCGCGCTTGGCCAGCACGTCGGTGAAGGACTTTTCCTGGTCCGCCACGGCCTCGCGGGCGCGCATCCACTCGGAGCTGGAGGTCGACTCCACCGTCGTCGACAGGTCCGGGCCGGCCAGCAGGATGCCGGTCTCCTCAAACAGCTCGCGGATGGCGCCGACGACGTGCCGGCGCGCCAGCCCGACGTCGTCCGTCCCCATTTGTTCGGCCCAGTACTGCGGCGATGGGCCGAGCCAGCCGACGGCGTCGTCATCGGAGGCTTCCAGCGATCCGCCGGGAAAAGCGAGGACACCCAGCGGGGAGGCCCCCGTCCGGTACCCGAGCCAGGTCTCGAGGCCCGTGGGTGAGTCCCGCAGGAGAATCACCGAGGAGGCGAGGCGCGGCGCGCGGGGCGTGCGTTCACCGTGTTCAAGCCAGCTGCGTGCCGCTCCTTCGAGGTCGGGGGGCAGTACGAACAGGCGGCGTGCTAGCTGAGGCAACGAAGTGACCGGCCTTCTAGGCGAATTCGGCGATCAGTTCGACTTCAACGGGGGAGTCGAGCGGCAGGACAGATACTCCGACGGCGGAGCGTGCGTGCTGGCCGGCGTCGCCGAGGACCTGGCCCAGCAGCTCCGAGGCGCCGTTGATGACGCCGGGCTGGCCGGTGAAGGAGGGATCGGAGGAAACGAACCCGACCACCTTGACGATCCGCGTGATGCGGTCGAGGTCCCCGATCACGCTCTTGACGGCCGCCAGGGCGTTGACGGCGCACACGGCAGCGTAGGCCTTCGCGGCTTCCGGGGACACCGTGGACTCCTCCGAGGCGCCTTCCGACCCCGTGGACACCTTGCCGGTGGCCTCGAGCTTGCCGTTGATGAAGGGCAGCTGCCCCGACGTGTAGACGTGGTTCCCGGAGATTACTGCCGGCACGTAGGCCGCCACGGGGGCGGCGACCTCGGGGAGGGTCAGGCCCAGCTCCGCGAGGCGCTGTTCGACGGCGGACGACGCGCCGGTGATGTTCGCCGCACCGGCCGTCGTGCCGGCTGGGTCCACGGAGACGTCCGGGCTCGCCGGCGCGGACGGTACTGCTTCTGAGGGCGTGCTCATGGCTACTGCTTCTCCCGCTTCAGGTAGGCAACCAGGCCGTTTCCGTCGGGGCCCGGAACAACCTGGACAAGCTCCCAGCCGTCCTCGCCCCACTGGTCCAGGATCTGCTTCGTGGCATGGATAATGAGCGGAATCGTGGCGTACTCCCATTTGGTCATGACCTAAAGCCTAATCGTTGCCGGTAAAGTGGAAAACATGGCGACTGGTAAGAACCCTTTATTCGACACGGCCACCACCCTCGGAAAGATCCTTCTTTTCCTGGGCGTGAGCGCCATTTGTGGCGTCCTGGTGGCGGGACTGCTCGTCCCTGCGGCGGCCGTTTCGGGCAGCACCGCAAGTGGTTCCATCCAGTTTTTTGACACCCTTCCGGCGGAGCTGAAGGTCGATCCGCCGAGCCAGTCGACCACGATCCTGGCGTCGGACGGCAGCGTGATCGCCAACCTTTACGCGGAAAACCGCACCCGCGTCTCGCTGGACCAGATGTCCCCGTACATCAAGAACGCGGTCATCGCCATCGAGGACAGCCGCTTCTACGAGCACGGCGGCGTGGACACCACCGGGATCCTGCGCGCCCTCGTCAGCACCGCCCGCGGCAACAAGCAGGGCGCGTCAACGATCACGCAGCAGTACGTCAACAACGTCATCAACTCCTCGCTGGAGGCTGAAGGCAAGGGTGACGAGGTTCTCCTCAACGGCGTCAACAAGGGCGTCGGGGACAAGCTCCGTGAAATGAAGCTGGCCATCGCGCTGGAGAAGAAGTTCACCAAGGAGCAGATCCTCGAGGGCTACCTGAACATCGTGTTCTTCAACCGGGACGCCTACGGCATCGAAGCCGCCTCCAAGTTCTTCTTCAGCACCACGGCCAAGAACCTGACCCTGCCGCAGGCGGCGCTGCTGGCCGGCGTCGTGAACAGCCCGTCCTACTACGACCCCATCACCCACCCCGACAACGCCAAGGTCCGCCGCGACCTCGTCCTCAAGGCGATGCTGACCCAGGGCAAGATCAAGCAGGCCGACTACGACGCCGCCGTCGCGACGCCCGTCACAACCAAGGTCACCCAGCCCCGGCAGGGCTGCCCGTACTCGCCGACCGCACCGTACTTCTGCGACTACGTGCTGCACCTGCTGCTGAACAACCCGGCCTACGGCGCGGACGCCGCCGAGCGCGAGCGCAAGATCTTCCGCGGCGGCCTGACCATCAAGACCACCCTGGACCCGAAGGCCCAGTCCGTCGCCCAGGCCCAGGTTGACGCCTCAGCCGGCGCGAACCCGGACAAGTGGGGCGCCGCGCTGGTGTCCGTGCAGCCGGGCACCGGCAAGATCATCTCCATGGCCCAGAACACCGTCTGGTTCCCCGCCCAGGGCAAGTTCGACCAGAACGCGAACTTCAACGTGGACGTGCAGGACGCCAAGGGCAACGACCTCAACGGCCTGGGCGGCTTCCAGCCCGGCTCCACGATGAAGCCCTTCACGTTCGCGGAGTGGCTCAACGAGGGCAACTCCATGAGCACGATGCTCAACGGCACCGTGCGGCGGTATCCGCAGGACTTCCCCTGGAAGAACACGTGTCCGACCCCTACCGACGGCTGGTATGACTCGACGAACGGCACCAAGGACCTGCAGAACGCTGACGAGGATCACTACAAGTACATGTCGGTCCTTGACGGCCTGGCGAACTCCATCAACACCATCACCTTCGCCACCGCGGCCCGGGTGGACCTCTGCGGGATCCAGAAGATCGTGGACGCCGTCGGCATCCACGAAGGCCTGCCTGCGGCTGGCGATCCCAACCCCAAGGTTCCGATGACCCGGTTGAGCAGCCTCATTGGAGCCCGCCAGACTGCTCCGCTGACCATGGCCAGCGCATTCGCGACCTTCGCCAACAACGGCAAGTACTGCGAACCGATCGCCATCGCTTCGGTGACGGACACGACCGGCGCCAAGTTGCCGGCCCAGACAACCAACTGCCGGGACGCGGTCACTCCCGAGGTCGCGCACGGCGTCGCGTACGCGATGCAGGAGGTGCTCAACCGCGGCTCGGGCTCGCTGATCAGGCCCCGGATTTCGACCCGGACGTCCTTCCCCATCGCGGCGAAGACCGGAACCAACGACAACAACAGCTCCACCTGGGTGGCCGGCTACACCAGCGGCCTGGCCACGGCCACGTGGTTTGGCGATCCCCTGGGTAACCAGCAGCGGGCCGGGCAGAACGTCACCATCAACGGCAACTTCTACAAGGGCATTGACGGCTATATGATCGCCGGTCCGCAGTTCTCGAACTACATGGCCCAGGTGGCGCCGGCCTACGGCACCGAGCCGTTCCCGGACCCGCCGTCGAGCATGCTGAGCGCACCCGCGCCGCCGCGGTCCTACACCCCGACGACCCGGAGCACCGCGCCCGCCAACGACGGGAACAACAACAACAACGGGAAAAAGGGGCAGTCCTCCGACCCGACGCCGGATCCGTCACCGTCCAAGTCCAGCAAGAAGTAGCCGATGACCTGGAGGCATGACCTGGCAAGCCGCGTCCGAAGCATCGGGCGCGGCTTTGCCGTGACCGCCGCGGTGGGATCGGCGGCCGGAGCGGCGGCCACCGCCTACGGGCTGTGGGAGAAGAACCAGTTCGTGCTCCGGGAAGAGACCCTTCCCGTCCTGCCGGCCGGGTACGGCCCGTTCCGGGTCCTCCACCTCTCCGACATCCACTTCGTGCCGGGCCAGCGACGGAAGGCAGAATGGCTCTCGTCCCTGGCTGAGCTGAGGCCGGACCTCGTGGTGAACACGGGCGACAACCTCAGCCACGCCAAAGGCGTGGCACCCCTGCTGGCGGCTTTGGGCCCCCTGTTCGAATTCCCGGGCGTGTTCGTTCCCGGATCCAACGACTACTTCGGCCCCCGCTTGAAGAACCCCGCCTCGTATTTGCGCGGGCCCTCCGGCCAGCGCCAGGACCCGCAAGTACTCGACTGGCCGCGGCTGCGGTCCGAGTTCGGCATGTCCGGCTGGCTGGACCTGACCAACCGCTGCCAGTCACTCGCGCTCAAGGGCATCCGCTTCGACTTCTCCGGCGTCGACGATCCGCACCTGCGCCTCGAACGCTACGCCGGCTGGCCGCGGGGCACCAAGGGCCGCGACGCCGATCCGCACCTGCGGATCGGGGTGGCGCATGCCCCCTACCAGCGCGTCCTTGACCACTTCACCGAGGCGGGGGCGCACCTCGTCCTGGCCGGCCACACCCACGGCGGGCAGATCTGCATTCCGGGATACGGGGCGCTGGTCACCAACTGCGACCTTCCCAGCTGGCGGGCCCGGGGCCTGAACATGTGGGAAAGCAACGGGCGCACGACGGCGGTGAACGTCTCCGGCGGCATCGGCACCTCGCGCTTCGCCCCGGTCCGGATCGCCTGCCGGCCCGAAGCGGTGCTGCTCACCCTGACCGCCCGCGCCTAGCGCCGCCGGCCCGCTCGCCGGCCCAAGGGGTGGACATGTCCCTCCAGGTTTGAGCAAGGACGAGCAGGGATCGGACCTGCCCTCCCGTCGCGCTCCGGCCCGCGGGACATGCCCTCCCCCGGCCGCCACCGACGGACATATCTGCGCAGTGTCCATCCCCTGCAGCTAGCACTGGACATGTCCCCCCTGGGCCTGGGGCCAGGGATGGACATGTCCGTCGGCGGATCATGGCACGTCGGCGGGCGGGTGAATCCTGTCACCTCATGGCCTAGGGTAGTTGCTACAGGAAACTACCCTCAACGGTGCTATCGATGCACGGGCGTCTTAAGAAGCAGGCATGGCCAAGCAGAGCTCATTCTTCACCTCCATCAGCCGTCTCTATCCGCACGTCAGGCCGATCCTGCCCCGGCTGGTCATGGGCCTGCTCTGCGCGCTGCTGGCGAGCGTGATGGCCCTGGCCATCCCCCAGGTGCTGCGCGTGCTGGTCAACGAATCCCTGGCCCCGGGCGGCAGCCCGGACACCGTTTGGGGCGCCTCGCTGGTGGTGTTGGGCCTCGGCGTCGCTGAGGCCGGACTCGTGGCCCTCCGCCGCCAGTTCGTCATCAACCCCGCCACCACCGTGGAGACCCGGATGCGCGTCTCCCTCTATGGGCACCTGCAGGACCTCACGGTGTCCTTCCATGACCGCTGGGGCTCCGGGCAGCTGCTCTCCCGGGCCATGACGGACCTGAACTTCCTGCGCCGCTGGATGGCTTTCGGCGCCATCATGCTGGTCGTGACCACCCTTACGGTGGTGATCGGCGTGGCGGTGATGTTCTCGATGAGCTGGCAGCTGGCGCTGATTTTCCTGGCCGCGGCCGTGCCGATCATGATCTACGGATTCCGCTTCCGCACGCGGTTCAGCAAGGTGGCCCGCCGCAGCCAGGACCAGGCCGGCGACCTTGCCACGACGGTCGAGGAGTCCGTCCACGGCATCCGCGTCCTGAAGGCCTTCGGCCGCAGCCGCGAGGCGCTGGAGAACTTCAATGAACAGGCCGAGGAACTGCGGCAGACAGAGATCGCCAAGGCCAAACACCTGGCCACCTTCAGCCTGGTGGTCACGCTGCTGCCCGAGCTCGCCCTCGGCGCGGGACTCATCGTCGGAATCCTGCTGGTCTCCTCCGGCCAGCTCTCCATCGGGTCCCTCGTGGCGTTCTTCGCCACCGCCGCGGTGGTGGCCGCGCCGGTCGAGTTCTGCGGCATGCTGCTGGCCATGGCCCTCACCGCGAAGTCCGCGGTGGACCGGCACTTCGAAGTGATGGACGCGGAAAACACCATCACCAGCCCGGAGCGGCCGCACCGGCCGGCCGAACTGAAGGGTGCCCTCAGCTTCCGCAATGCCACGTTCGCGTTCGCGGACGCCCCGGATAAGCCGATCCTCAAGGACATCACGCTGGACATTCGGCCGGGCGAAACCATGGCCCTGGTCGGCATCACCGGCAGCGGCAAGAGCGCCCTGCTCCAGCTCGTCCCGCGCCTCTACGACGTCACCGGCGGCTCCATTCTGGTCGACGGCGTGGACGTGCGCGAGTTCGACGTCGAGGATCTGCGCACCGTGGTCGCGGTGGCGTTCGAAGACACCACCTTGTTCTCCAGTTCTGTCCGGGACAACGTCCTGCTCGGCGTGTCCGGGACCGCTGAAGACCGCGAGGCGGCCCTGGCGGAAGCGCTCGACGTCGCCCAGGCCCACTTCGCGTATTCCCTGCCCGCCGGGGTGGACACGCTGATCGGCGAGGAGGGCCTCAGCCTCTCCGGCGGCCAGCGCCAGCGCATCGCCCTGGCCCGCGCCATCGCGGCGAAACCGGCCGTGCTGGTCCTGGACGACCCGCTCTCGGCCCTGGACGTGAACACCGAGGAGCTCGTCGAAGGCAGGCTCCGCCATGTCCTCGCCGACACCACCACGCTGATCGTGGCCCACCGGCCCTCCACCGTCGCCCTTGCCGACCGCGTGGCCCTGCTCGAGGAGGGCCGGATCACCGCCGTCGGAACCCATACGGAGCTGCTCGCCAAGAACAGCCACTACCGCTACGTGATCGCCACCCTGGACCGGGAACCGCGGGACCTGGATTCAGAATTGTCCGCCCTCGAGGACCACACCGAGGAGATCTCCCGATGAGCAGCGCAACATTCGGCACCGCTAATGAGGACAACGCACACCTCAGCAGGAACGAGAGCAAGGCCGTCCGGCGCCGCTCCCTGGCCCTCCTGCGGTCCCTGATCCGTCCCGTCCGGGCGCGTTTCTGGCTGACCATCGGCGCCGTCGTCCTGTCCCAGGCAGCCCGCGCGGCCGGGCCCGCCCTGATCGCCTTCGGCATCGACCACGCCCTGCCGGCCCTGCGCGGCGGCGACAGCCTGCCGCTGGTCTTCGCCGGGACCGCCTACCTTGCCGCGGCCGCAGCAGCAGCCGGACTGACCGCCCTGTACGTTGCGTGGACGGCCAGGCTCAGCCAGGCGATGCTGCTGGACCTGCGCGTCCGGGTCTTCCGGCACACGCAGCGGCTGAGTCTGGAATTCCACGAGAAATACACATCCGGCCGCATCATCGCCCGGCAGACCTCCGACCTGGATGCCCTGCGCGAACTCCTGGATTCGGGCGTCAGCTCGCTGGCCTCGGGCGTGCTGTTCATGGCGTTTACGGCCATCACCATCTTCGCCCTGGATTGGCGCAGCGGCCTGCTGGTCCTCGCTGCCGGCGTGCCGATGTACTTTCTGGCCCGCTGGTACCAGAAACACTCACAGATCGCCTTCCGCGAATCCCGGGTGGTCTCGGCGCAGCTGATCGTGCACTTCGTGGAGACGATGACCGGGATCCGCGCCGTGAAGACCTTCCGCAGGGAACGCGAGAATGCCGAGCGCTTCGCCGCCGTCTCCGAGGACTACCGGCGCGCCACCGTCCGCTCCATCAACCTCAACGGCATCTTCCAGCCCGGGCTCGTCCTGATCGGCAACGTGTGCGTCGCCGTCGTACTGCTCACGGGCGGCTTCCGCGTCCTCGGCGGCGAGCTCGCCGTCGGCGTGCTCCTGGCCCTGATCCTGTCCACCAAGCGGTTCTTCCAGCCGGTGGACCAGATGGCGATGTTCTACAACTCCTTCCAAAGCGCCCAGGCTGCCCTGGAGAAGGTCTCCGGCCTGCTCGAGGAGATCCCCACCGTCCGCCCGCCCAAGGCGCCCGTGCCCCTGCACGATGCGCAGGGCAGCATCGACTTCGACGGCGTGGAGTTCCGGTACGGGGACGGCCCGGTCATCATCCCGCGGCTGGACCTGCACATCCCGGCCGGGCAGACCGTCGCGCTCGTCGGGCAGACCGGGGCCGGCAAATCCACGCTCGCGAAGCTGATCGCCCGCTTCTACGACGTCTCGGCCGGGTCCCTGACGCTCGACGGCGTGGACCTGCGCCAGCTCGCCACCGACGACCTGCGCCGGAACGTGGTCATGGTCACGCAGGAGGCGTTCCTGTTCAGCGGGTCCGTGGCGGACAACATCGGCCTGGGCCGCCCCGGCGCCTCCCGTGAGGAGATCGAGGACGCCGCCCGGGCGGTCGGGGCGCACGCCTTCATTCGTGAACTTCCGGACGGCTACGACACCGACGTCAACAAGCGCGGCGGCCGCGTGTCCGCAGGGCAGCGACAGCTGATCAGCTTCGCCCGGGCGTTCCTGGCCCGCCCGGCAGTCCTGATCCTGGACGAGGCAACGTCCTCACTGGACATCCCGTCCGAGCGCATGGTCCAGCAGGGCCTCGCGGGGCTCCTGCGGGGCACCCGGGAGGCCGGCGCCGGTGGGACGTCCGGCGCGGGGCGGACCGCGCTCATCATTGCCCACCGGCTCTCCACCGTGGAGACGGCCGACCGGGTCCTGGTGGTCCATGACGGACGCGTCGTCGAAGACGGCACCCCGCAGCAGCTGATCGGCGACGGCGGCGCCTTCGCCCGGCTGCACGGCGCCTGGAAAGATTCACTGGTCTGATCTGCTGGCCCCGGCCGATCCCGGGCCCGATTTCACATCCGGGGCCATCATCGGATACTCTTGTGAAGTTGCTTTTGAAGCAGCGGATCGGGATGTGGCGCAGCTTGGTAGCGCGCGTCGTTCGGGACGACGAGGTCGCAGGTTCAAATCCTGTCATCCCGACCACATAAAAAGAGGGCCTTCCACGCGGAAGGTCCTCTTTTTTTGCTTGGACGCCCTGAACACCTGCTCATCGGGTTTCGTGCCCTGACGCTTCGCCGGCGCAAAACTGCCCCGGAAGGGACTCCCGGGGCAGTATGGGCAGGCACGGGGCCGGCTGTTAGAGCGGGGTGTTACATGGGGTCGGGCCAGTTGCCGACGTTCGTGGACTGCATCATGGGGTCGGGCCAGTTGCCCACCGCCTGGGGAGCCCGCATCGGGTCGGGCCAGTTGCCGACGGCGGCAACGTGCGAGACATCGGTCAGCGACGCGGCGGACAGTACGGCCGGGGCCGCGGCGGTGAATGCCAGTGCACCCGCCAAGGCGGCGCCGGCTGCAATCTTCTTCAACATAGAGTTCCTCAATTTGCGTTGGGGTCCTTAACCAAGTCAGCACTACCCTTGTTGACACACATTGTAAAATGGTTTCTACAGAGACTGTCAAGCATTTAGTATAAAGAATGTCCGGAATTAGGAGGTATCCGTGGGGAACGGATTTGGGGAGAAGCTCCGCGCGGAACGGCTCGAACGGGGCCTGACGCAAGCGGAGCTGGGCCGCGACCTCTACTCCCCCAGCTACATTTCTCTGCTGGAAACTGGGCGCCGCGAGCCGACCGCCGATGTCATCGAAGAGCTCGCCCACCGGCTCGAACTGGCCCCCAAAGCGCTGGAGGCCTGGAGCCAGCCGGTGTCCGTCAGCGACGCCGAATATGTGCTTGCCGGACTGTACGCCCGGCAGGCCTGGGACCTGCGGGACTACCCCGTGGCTGCCACGCACGCCGCCGCCGCCGCCAAGATCGCCCTGGAGGCCAAGAACACCAGCGCCTGGTGGAACATGACCTACATGCAGGCCGAATGCCTGATCAAGCAGGGCCTCTGGCAGGAGTGCAAGGACGTCGTGCAGAATCTCCTGGAGCACCCCATGGCCGCGGAATCGGCCGGGCTGGGCGTCCGCGCCGAGCAGATGCTCGCCGCCGCCTCGCAGGGGCAGGGCCAGCTGACCGCCGCCGTCGAGCATGCCCAGGAAGCCGTGCGACTGTGCGCCTCGCTGCCGAAGGGCTCCACGATGATGATCGGCGCCTACCGGGCGCTCATCGGCGCCCTGGCCGAGAGCGGCCGGCTGGATGAGGCCTGGGAGTACTGCCAGGCCATGAACGAACAGATGGACGACCATTCGATGTCCCAGCTCGCCGGCGAGGTGGCCTGGGTGATCGGCAACGTGGCCTTCATGCGCCACGACTACGCCGAGGGCATCAAGTACCACGAGCGGGCGGGCCGCCTGCTGTCCCCGGCCAACGACATCGATCTGTGGGCCCGGTTCAACAAGGCCTCCGCCGCGGTCCGCCTGTCCTCGGGAATTGTCGAGCCCGAAACCCTCTCCTCGATCGAACGCGCCGAGCTGGCCCTGTCCATCGTGGGCGGCAACAAGTCGGACCAGCTGGAAGTGGCCTTCATCCGGGCCCGCTGGCTCTACCTCACCGGCGACATCGTGGCCGCCGTACAGAAGCTGCGCGAGATCCATGCAGAGCGGGAGTCGCTGGCCCGGCACACGGCCGGAGAGGTCTCACTGCTGCTCGGCAAGGCCCTCAAAGCCGCCGGAGAGTCCGCCGAGGCGCTGGTCTACCTCGAGGAGGCCCAGAAGGAGTTCAGCGCGGCGGGAGCCTCCGACCGGGTCCAGCAGGCCCTGGACGCCGTGCTGGAAATCCGGCTGGCCCAGCGGCGGGCCGAGGCCTCGTCCGCCGAAGCCTAGGCCCGCGCCCGGTCAGTTACGCGAAGGTCCGGCCGGTGAGCTTTTCGTAGGCCTCCACGTAGCGGCGGCGCGTGCGCGCCACGACGTCGGCCGGGAGCGCCGGCGGCGGCGTGTCGGAGGCCTTGTCCCAGCCGGATTCGGCCGAGGTCAGCCAGTCGCGCACATACTGCTTGTCGTAGGACGGCTGCGCCTGCCCGGGACGGTAGGTGGCCGCATCCCAGAAGCGTGAGGAATCCGGGGTCAGCACCTCGTCGCCCAGGGTGATCACGCCGGTGGCGGCGTCGATGCCGAACTCGACCTTGGTGTCGGCCAGGATGATGCCGCGGCCGCGCGCGATTGCCTCGGCCCTGGTGTAGATCTCCAGGGTCAGCTCGCGCAGCCTGGCCGCCGTGTCCCCGCCCACCAGGCCAACGACGGCGTCGTAGGTGATGTTCTCGTCGTGCTCGCCGACTTCAGCCTTGGCCGACGGCGTGAAGATCGCCTCCTCCAGCCGGGACCCGTCGACGAGGCCGCCGGGCAGCGGGATGCTGCACACGGTGCCGGACTCGCGGTATTCCAGGAGCCCGGAGCCGGTCAGGTAGCCGCGGGCAATGCATTCCACCGGGAACATGTCCAGTTTCTTGCAGATCATCGCCCGGCCTTCGACGGCGGCGGGGACACCGCCGTCGACCGTGGACGCGAGGACGTGGTGCGCCACGCCGAGCTGTTCGAACCACCACAGGCTCAGCTGCGTCAGGATGCGGCCCTTGTCCGGGATCTCGCTGGCCAGCACGTGGTCGTAGGCGCTGATGCGGTCACTGGCCACCACCAGGACGCAGCCCTGGCCGAAGCGTTCGGGGATGTCAGCGTCCGCGGGGACATAGAGGTCGCGGACCTTGCCGGAGTAGACGTGCTGCCAGCCCGGCAGGTCCAGCGTGGCGGTGTCGAGTCCGCCCTTGGGGTTGCTGCCGGGCGTCGAGATGCCGGGCGTCGAGGGTGCGGAATCCGTCACGGTCAGGCCTTCGCTTTCGAATGGGCCGGGGCTCCGGGCACCGCCACCCGGATCTGCCCGCGGGCAGCCTTGCGGCCGATGTCCGTGCGGAACTGGCTGCCGTCGAGCTGGACCAGTTCCACGCCGTCGTACGCCCGTTCCCGCGCCTCCACGAGGTCGGTGCCGAGCGCCACGACAGCCAGGACGCGGCCCCCGGCGGAGACCACGTGGCCGTCGTCGTCGAGCCTCGTGCCGGCGTGGATGACGTGGACACCGTCCAGCGCGTCCGCCTTCTTCAGGCCGCGAATGCGGTCGCCGGTCCGCGGGGCGCCGGGGTAGTTTTCCGCCGCCACGACGACGGCCACGGCGGTGTCCTTGGACCAGCGCAGCGGCTGCAGCTTGTCCAGTTCGCCCTTCGCGGCGGCCATGAGCAGACCGCCGAGCGGCGTCTGGAGCCGGGCGAGGACGGCCTGGGTTTCTGGGTCGCCGAACCGGACGTTGAATTCAATGACCCGCGTGCCGCGGGACGTCAAGGCAAGGCCGACGAAGAGGACGCCGACGAACGGGGTGCCGCGGTGCGCCATCTGGTTCACGGTGGGCTGGGCGACGCGGTCGAGCACTTCCTGCACGAGGCCCTCGGGGGCCCAGTCCAGGGGGGTGTAGGCACCCATGCCGCCGGTGTTGGGGCCTTCGTCGTTGTCGAAGATGCGCTTGAAATCCTGCGCCGGGGACAGCGCCACGGTGTTGCGGCCGTCGCAGACGACGAACACAGAGACCTCGGGTCCGTCCAGGAACTCTTCAATCACCACCGTGCCGCCGGCGTCGAAGCAGCTCTGCGCATGGGCCAGGGCCTCGTTCCGGTTGCTGGTGACCACGACGCCCTTGCCGGCGGCGAGGCCGTCGTCCTTGACGACGTAGGGGGCCCCGAAAACGTCCAGGGCGTCGGCGGCTTCCTCGGCGTTGGCGGCTACCCGGGCCATCGCCGTGGGCACGCCGGCCTCGGCCATGACTTCCTTGGCGAAGGCCTTGGATGCTTCCAGCTGGGCTGCGTCCTTGCTCGGCCCGAAGACCGGGACGCCGGCGGCGCGGACGGCGTCGGACACGCCTGCGGCCAGGGGCGCCTCGGGCCCGACCACCACCAGGTCCACGCTGAGCTTGACGGCGAGCGCGGCGACGGCGTCGGGATCGTTCGCGTCGATCGGGTGTGTGGGGACGAGCTTGCTGATGCCGGCGTTGCCAGGGGCCGCGTGGACCTCGGAAACGTTGGGGTCTGCAAGCAAGGACCGGACAATGGCGTGTTCGCGGCCGCCGGGGCCGATGACAAGTACCTTCACAGTCTCCAAGGGTACGTTGTGCACCCCGCGGGCTCCTAAGCTGTGTCGGCCGCCGGACGTACCTGGCCCTCTGCCGGGACATGCCCGTCGCCCGCGTCGGCCAGTGGACATGATGCCCATATGTCCAGTGGTCAAGTCCAGAGCGGGACATGTTCCTTGCATCCCGGGAACTTGCCCGCTCCCGGAGGCGAAGGTTGGACATGTCCGCCGGGCTGAGGAATATGTCCACTCGCGAAGGCCAAAGCCGGACATGTCCTCCGGGCCCAGGAACATGCTGGCTCGCCGGCCCAAAGCATGGACATGTCCGCTCGGCACGGGAACATGTCCTCTCGCAGGCACAAGGGCTGGGCATGTCCCGGTGCCGGACAATCCGCGGTGCGTTCCGCTACGAATGGCCTGCATGAACAAGCCCAGCATGAAGCACAGCAAGCGGTCCCGCGGCGGCACTGCCCTGGCCGCGGTGGCCGGAGTGGCCGCGGCCGGCGTCGTCCTGTCCGTCGCGGAACTGGTCGGCGCGTTCTTCTCCAACCGGGCAACGCCCCTGATTGCGCTGGGCTCGACCTTCATCGACTTCACGCCGCCGTGGATGAAGGACTTTGCCATTGCCACGTTCGGCACCAACGACAAGGCGGCGCTCTTCGTCGGGATGGCCGTCACGATCCTGCTCCTCGCGTGCGTGCTCGGCATCGTGGCGTACCGGAAGTGGGCGCTCGGTGTGGCCGGTGTGGTGCTGATGGGGGCCGTCATCGTGGCCAGCGTGGTGACGCGGGCCAGCGTCAAGCCCGTCGATGCCCTTCCCTCCCTCATCGGCACCGTGGCGGGCCTGGTGGCGCTAAGGCTTCTGGTCACCCGGCTGTGGCGCATGCGGGAATGGCCGGACCAGGCAGCCGACATTGCCGCGAAGGAGCCCGACCGCCCGGCGACCACCCGCCGCGCGTTTTTCGCCGCCGCCGGCATCACCGCTGCCGCCTCTGCCGTTGCCGCCACCGGCGGGCGTCTTCTGGGCGCTGCCCGCAGCAACGTGGCCGCGGCCCGCCAATCGCTGCAGCTGCCCGCACCCGCGAGGGCCGCCCCCACGGTCCCGGCCGGTGTCCAGTCCAAGGCCTCCGGCGTCACGCCGTGGCTGACCCCGAACAAAGACTTCTACCGGATCGATACCGCCCTCAGCGTGCCGGAGATCAACGCCCAGGACTGGGAACTGCGCGTCCACGGCCTCGTGGAACAGGAAGT
Organism: Arthrobacter sp. NPDC058192; assembly: GCF_042883665.1. Classification (NCBI taxonomy): domain Bacteria; kingdom Bacillati; phylum Actinomycetota; class Actinomycetes; order Micrococcales; family Micrococcaceae; genus Arthrobacter; species Arthrobacter sp. NPDC058192. Next base: position 261,057 of record NZ_JBHVVJ010000005.1, read on the forward strand.
CCGGCTCTCCTTCCAAGACCTCCTCGACGCCCAGCTCATCGAAGCCCATGTCTCCCTGACCTGTGTGTCCAACCCGGTCGGCGGCAACCTCGCCGGCAATGCCAAATGGCTGGGCATGCCCATCCGCGATGTCCTGAAAATGGCCCGGCCGAAACCGGGTGCTGACATGGTGCTGTCCACGTCGGTAGACGGTTTCAGCGCCTCCACCCCGCTGGAGGTCCTCCAGGACGACCGCGCCGCGATGCTGGCGATCGGCATGAACGGCGAGGCCCTGCCCCTGGAGCACGGCTACCCGGTGCGGATGGTGGTGCCCGGGCTGTACGGGTTCGTCTCCGCCACCAAATGGGTGGTGGACCTGGAGGTGACCCGGTTCGCCGACAGCAAGGCCTACTGGACCCAGCGCGGCTGGTCCGAACGCGGTCCGATCAAGACCATGGCACGGGTCGAAGTGCCTAAATCGTTCGCCAAAGTGGCCGCGGGAAAGGTCGCCATCGGCGGCACGGCGTGGGCTCAGACCCGCGGCATCACCAAGGTCGAGGTCCAGATCGACGGCGGCCCCTGGACCGAGGCGGTGCTCTCCGACGAGGCCTCGCTCATCACGTGGCGGCAGTGGTCCCTCGACTGGGATGCCACGCCCGGGCCGCATTACATCAAGGTCCGCGCCACGGACGGCACGGGCGAGCTTCAGACGGACAAACGGGCGGATCCCGTTCCGGACGGCGCCTCGGGCTGGCAGTCAGTCATGGTGACCGTGGAGTAACCGGGGTATCAGTCCGGGGCACCATAGACTTGGACCATGGTCTCAAACCCGCACGCAACCTTCACCGCCGACTCCGCCGTCGAACTGGCAGTCGTCGAACGCAGCGGCTTCGTGGAGTCCCGCCACATCGGTTCGGCTGTTGTGTTGGCCGCGGACGGAACCGTGGTGGTTGAACTCGGCGATGTCACCGCCCCCATCTTTGCCCGGTCCACGCTCAAGCCTTTCCAGGCGCTTGCCTCGATGCAGTCCGGTGTTCCCCTGCGGGGCGCCCAGGTGGCCATCGCCTGCGGCAGCCACGTCGGGTCCCTCGACCACATGGACGTGGTGGAGGGCATGCTCAAGGCGGCCGGGGCCAAGGAAGACCAGTTGCTGTGTCCGGCCGACTGGCCCCAGGATGAGACCGCCCGGAACTGGCTCGTCCAGACCGAACGCGGCAGGTCCAGGCTGGCCTTCAACTGCTCCGGCAAGCATGCCGCGTTCCTCTGGGCGTGCACGGAGAACGGCTGGGACAAGCACAGCTACCTCGAACCCAACCACCCGCTGCAGCAGCGCATCCGCTCCGTGATCGAGGAATACTGCGGCGAACACATCGCCCATCTCGGCATTGACGGCTGCGGGGCCCCCGTTGCCGCCGTGTCCCTGGTCGGCCTGGCCCGCGCCTATTCCAAGCTGGCCAAGGCCCCGGGCGACAAAAACTCCAGCGCGCGCGCCGCCACGATTGCAACGTCCATGCTGGACTACCCGTGGGCCGTCCAGGGCCGCGGGGAGGCCAACACGATCGTCATGGATGAGCTCGGCATCCTGGCCAAGATCGGCGCCGAGGGCGTGCTGGTGATGGCCACCCGCCAGGGCGTCTCGGTCGCCATCAAGATGCTCGACGGCAACGTCCGGGCCACCACCCTGGTGGGGCTGACCCTGCTCGCTGCCTCCGGCGCCGTCGAAATCCCCGAAGTCTCCAGTGTGCTGGACAAAGTGGTGGATCCCGTCCTGGGCGGCGGCCGTCCCGTGGGCAAGATCCGGCTCGGCCGCGCCGTCGCGGCCCTGCTGGACTAGGACACGCTACATGGCCGTCTCACGCCGCCGCATCGCTGTGGACGAGGGCCGCGCGGCCCTCGCCGCATGGCAGGAAGCCACCCGGGCCGCGCCGGGCCCATCGGCGCCGGACCCGTCGGCGCTGGGCACGTCGATCGGGGGCACCGGCGCCGTCCCGCGCACTACGATCGCGACGGCGGTGCGCTACTCGCTGGAGGAAGTCACCGCCCGGGCGCCGGGCAACTCGGTGGAGGTCCGCGTCCCGCCGTTCGGCGTCACCCAGTGCGTGGAGGGCCCGCGGCACACGCGCGGGACTCCCCCGAACGTCATCGAGTGCGACGCCGCCACCTGGCTGGCGATGGTCAGCGGACGCCTGAGCTGGGCCGACGCCGTCGCGGCCGGCAGAGTTGCCGCCTCAGGGCTCCGGGCGGACCTGTCGGCTCTCCTGCCCCTCTAGCGGCCCTGCCCCTCCAGCCGGCCCTGCCCCTCCAGCCGGCCGGGCGCCTCAGCCGCGCCCGATGAAGGGCATGCCGGCGGCCGTGACCACGAGGGATCCTACACTGGCCGACGCCGGCATCCCGGCCATGAGCACCACGGCCCGGGCGGCGTCCTGAACGGGAAATGTCGGCTCGGCCTTGCGGCTGCCGTCGGCCTGGACTGCCCCGGCGCCGACGCCGATCTCGTCCATGAGGTCCGTGGCCGCGTTGCCGATGTCGATTTGGCCGCAGGTGATGCCGAACCCGCGCCCGTCGAGTTCAATGCTCTTGGTCAGGCCGGTGATCGCGTGTTTCGTCACCGTGTAGGCGACGGTCCGCGGCCGGGGTGAATGGGCCGCGATGGAGCCGTTGTTGATGATCCGCCCGCCCTGGGGCGACTGTGCCTTCATGGCCCGGACGGCCGCCGCGGCGCAGAGGAAGGCACCTGTGAGGTTCACGGCCACGGTCGCGTCCCAGTCCGCCACCGAGATCTCGTCCACCGACGCCGCGGGGCCGAACACGCCGGCGTTGTTGAAGAGCACGTCGACCCGTTCCCACTGTTTTTGGGCCGCGGCGAAGAGCCGCTCGACGTCGGCCGGGACGGTGACGTCGCACGGCACGGCGAGCGCCTGCCGGTGGCCGGCCGCCGTCTCGCGCAGTGGCTCCTCCCGCCGGCCCGCCAGCACAACCCGGTAGCCCTCGGCCAGCATGAGCCGGGCCACCGCCCGGCCGATGCCGGACCCGGCCCCGGTGATGACCGCGACCCTTCCCGGGGTGTGGTGCTGGCTCATGGGTCCTCCTCGACGGTTGCGCGCTTGACGGTTGCGCGGTTGCCCGGCCAGCGTACCCCCGGGAGGGTCAGGCACGGCATTGTTTCGCGTCGGGACTGCCGCGAACCGCGGCTGTAACCGGTCCTATCGACCCTAGGCGCGCGTCCGGGGAGTCAGTACATTAAGGCATGGCAACCTCCACCGGAGATGTCCTCCTTGCCTATCTTGGCCAACAGCTCGGCGAGATGCTCCGGCACGGCCCAGGCGCCCTGGCCGGGCAGCCAGAACCCATCCACCAGCTGCGCGTCGCGGCCCGGCGGCTCCGGTCCCTTCTGTCCACGGGACGAACCCTGTTCGCCGACGGCGCCTGTGCGGACATCCGCAGCGAGCTCCAGTGGATTTCCGGGGTGCTGGGTGCTGCCAGGGATCCGACAGTGGTCCGGGACCGGCTGAGGGCGTTGCTCGCCGAAGAACTGCCCGAACTGGTTGCCGGTCCGGCGGCGGACCGGATCGACCGGGCCTTGGATGCCTCAGCCGCAGCCGGGATGAAGAGCCTGACCGAGGCACTCGACGGCGAACGGTACGCCCTCCTGCTCGGCCGCCTTTCGGAATTTGTCACCGCCGCCCCGCAGACCGCCGAGGCAGCCCGCGGACCCCGCGAGACTGTCCGGAAGCTCGTGGCCAGGGACGAAGCCCGGCTGAGGCGCGCGGTGAACGGGCTGGCCCCCCGCCCGGAACGAACACCGGACCTTGCACCCAGCACCGGCACGGGCGGCGGACCTGGCTGCAGGGACGCGGGCCTGCACGAGGTCCGGAAGGCGGCCAAGCGGCTGCGCTATGCCGCTGAGTTCGCCACTGCCGTGGCCGTAAACGGGGACGCGAAGCGGCTCTCCCGATTGGCCGCGGCGGCGCGCAGCATTCAAACCGCACTGGGCCTCCACCAGGACACGGTGATGGCCAGGGCACTGTTGGTCGAGCTCGGCACCCCCTCGCTGCCCGCCGGCGAGAGCGGGTTCAGCTACGGCCGGCTGCATGCCCGGGAGGAGAGCCTGGCGGCGGCCGCGGAAGCGGATTTCCTCCGCAGCTGGCGGAAGTTTCCCCGGTAACCGGGTACGCCGGAGCTGGCCGCCCCTGCAGCCCCGCTGCACGCAGCCCAGCTATCCGCTTCCCCGCTTCAGCCGGCGCAGCAGAAGCGCGCAGCTACCGGCGGGCGCTGAGTTTCCCGATGGCGCTGTTCGCCAGGTTCTCAAGCAGCGCCCGCGGACTTGCATAGATTTCCACAGCGCCAGCATCCCGCAGTTCCGCTTCACTGGTACCGCCGCAGGTCAACCCGATGGCCGGAATATTGAGCTTCCCGGCAGCGTAGATGTCCCAGACGGCGTCGCCCACATAGACCGAGTCCGAGGCGCGCACGCCGAGGGCTTCCAGAGCCGCGACGAGGATATCCGGGGCGGGCTTGCTCTCCTTCGCGTCGCTGGAGCTCGTGGCCGCGTCGATGAAGGCGTCCGCCTCGATCGTGGACCGCAGGGCCTCAAGGTCGCGTTCCCGGGCCGACGAAGCCAGCGCGACCGCGAGACCGCTTTCGTGGCACTGCGCGAGGAGCTCCTTGGCGCCGTCCAAAGGACGCAGGGCGGGCCAGAACGTGGAGAATACCGCCGCGTGGGAGGTCATGATCGTGCTGTCCTGGGAGGCGTCCCGGTCGGAGGGAAGCAGGCTGTCAAGGATCTTGTCCCCGCCCATCCCCACCGACCGGTGGATGCTGGCCATCGGAACGTCGTAACCCGCCTGCCGGAAGGCCTGCCACCAGGCCAGGGTGTGGATATAGGAGGAGTCGACCAAAGTGCCGTCGACGTCGAACAGCACGGCGGCTCTGCGGCCGCCGCCGTGCTGCGGCTCCCCGGCCGGCTGTGGGCCGCCGCCGTGCTGCGGCTCCCCGGCCGGCTGTGGGCCGCCGTCGGCCCTCGGGTCAGTGGTGTGCATGCGCCCGCCTTCCCGCCGCCGGCAGCCCGCCGCCGGGTGCGCTTACCAAACCGCCGCCCGGTCCCCCACTGATCAGCGAGGTGCTGCGCTTGGCCCCCTCTGGAGTCCGCCGGGCAGTTCGGGCCTGCGTGCTGATCACCGCCGGCGGGCTGTCCGTGCTGAGGTCCCGGATCAGGCCCGTCCCGGCAATCTCACGCGCCTTGGCCACGCCGGCGGCTGCGGCCCGCTTGGTGGGGAACGTGACCGAGACAGCCATCAGGCTTCCGGCTCCGTCCATCATGCGGATGCGGTACCCGCCTTCGGGCGCATTCACGAGCTCGAAATATCCGGCCATCGCACACTCCTTAATATCCACCCACACTGGGACAACATTAGTAAGTATACTTACTGGCGCGTCCGGGCTTTACCGTCGCCACCGTCAGAGCGCGGGCCAACGGCACCCCTAGCCCTGGATCACGGAGAGGACATTTCCGGCCGGGTCCTTGAACCAGGCGATCCGGGGCCCCTCGCCCACCATGATCCCCTTGGCGTCCGTGGGCAGCTCCGGATCGTCGTAGATCTTGGTCTTCACGCCGAGCCCGTTGAGTTCATCCACGGCCTGCTCGATGTCCTCCACCACGAAGTTGAGCACGGTGAAGGACGCCGGTTCATGGTTGTCCTTTGGATAGATCATCACCCTGGGCCCCGCCGGCAGCCGGACGTTGAGGACACCCATCGCATTTTCCTCCGCCGCCAACCCGAGAGTGTCCCCGTAGAACTGTTTGGCCTTGGCCAGATCATCAACACTGAAGCTGGAAAACGTGTCCTTCGCCACGAACATGGCGCTCTCCTTTGAGGTCGTAGCCGGGTTGATACGGCAAAGAGTGCCACAAGCAGGCGGCGCTGGCTACTGGGCGGCGCCAGCTACGAATCCGGCGGCCGGGCTCAGCGGCCGGAGGGCGGCGGCGTGTCGCTGCGGCGGACACCGTCGTCGTGGAGTTCCAGCGCGCTCATCACGAGGGCGAAGTGGCTGAAGGCCTGCGGAGTGTTGCCCAGTTGCCGGCCGGCGCCGACTGCCCACTCCTCGCTGAGGAGCCCGACGTCGTTGCGCAGCGACAGCAGTCGCTCGAACAGCTCCCGGGCCTCGTGGCGGCGGCCAGCTCCGATCAGAGCCTGAACCAGCCAGAAGGAGCAGGCGAGAAAGACCCCCTCCTCGCCGGGAAGCCCGTCGTCGCTTTCGGCCGGAAGATAGCGGAGCAGGAAACCGTCGCGCGTCAGTTCCCGCTGGACGGCGTCGATGGTTCCGATGATGCGCGGATCATCGGGCGGCAGGAACCCCACCCGCGGCAGCAGCAGCAGGCTCGCGTCCAACTCCGGCCGGCCGTAAGACTGCACGAAGGTGTTGCGTTCGGCGTCGAACCCGTTGGCCATGACCTCGTCGTGGATGGTGTCGCGCATCTCCTCCCACCGGTCCGCCGGGCCGGTCAGACCGTAGTCGCGGACCCCCTTGACCATGCGGTCGGCCGCCACCCAGGCCATCACTTTGGAGTGGGTGAAGTGACGCTGCGGGCCGCGGATTTCCCACAATCCGTTGTCGGGAAGCCGCCACGCCGTCTCGAGGTGTTCCATCACCGCCACCTGCACATCCCAGGCGTCGTCGGTGTGCATCAGGATGGAGTTCCGCGTCAGGGACAGACAATCGAGCACCTCGCCCCAGACATCGAGCTGAAGCTGCCCCGCCGCCCCGTTCCCGATCCGCACCGGGACAGAATTTTCGTAGCCCTTAAGCCAGGGCAGCTCGAGTTCCGGCAGCCGGCGTTCGCCGTGGAGCCCGTACATGATCTGCAGATCCGCGGGGTCCCCGGCGACGGCGCGGAGCAGCCAGTCGCGCCATGCGCCGGCCTCCTCCGTGTAGCCCGCGGCCAACAAGGCCTGCAGGGTCAGGGTGGCGTCGCGAAGCCAGCAGAAACGGTAATCCCAGTTCCGCGTGCCGCCGATCTCTTCGGGGAGGGACGTCGTCACAGCAGCCACGATTCCCCCGGTGGGGGCGAAGGTCAGGGCCTTGAGGGTGATCAGCGAGCGCTGCACCGCGGCGCGGTGGGGGCCGGTGATCGTGCACTTCCCGGACCAGTCCTCCCAGAACTCCTGCGTGGACAGCAGAACGGCTTCCGGGTCCACGCAGCGTGGCCGGCCCAGGTGGCTGGGGCTCCAGGTCAGCACGAAGGGCACACGCTCCCCGGCGGTGACCGTGAAGTCGCTGACGGTGTGCATCCGCTCGCCGCGCAGGGGCGCCGGGGTGACCAGGTAGGCGGAGTCGGGACCGGCGACCGCGTGGATCCCGTGCTCGTCGTGGCGGACCCATGGGACGATGTGGCCGTAGTCGAACCGCAGCGCCAGTTCGCCGCGCATCCGTACCTTGCCGCGCACGCCGACGACGATCCGCACGATGTCCGCCACTTCGTCGCGCGGTGGCATGAAGTCTATGATCCTGACCTTGCCCCCGGGAGTTTCCCATTCGGTTTCCAGGATCAGGGTGCCCTTGCGGTAGCGCCGCCGCGTGCATTCGCCACCGCCTTCCGGCGCCAGCAGCCATCGGCCGGCCGCCGGGGTGTCGAGGAGGGCGCTGAAGCAGGCCGGCGAGTCGAAGCGTGGCAGGCACAGCCAGTCGATCGACCCTTCCGTGCTGATCAGGGCCGCGGTGTGCAGGTCTCCCACCATTGCGTAATCCTCGATGCGTGCCATGACACCTACAGTGCCACACGGCTGTGGCCGGGACTAGGATCCAAGGAGGCCGGACGCTGACCCGGCAGCAGGGACGGAGGCTGGAACACGGTGACAGTGCAGATCGGCACGTCCGGCTGGAGCTACGACCACTGGGAACACGTGCTCTATCCGCCGCGACTGCCGGCGCGGGACCGGCTGGCACACTATGCGGCGCGCTTTACGACGGTGGAACTGAACGCCAGCTTCTACCGCTGGCCGCGGGACGTTTCCTTCGCCAGCTGGCGCCGCCGCTTGCCGGAGGGTTTCCTCCTGTCGGTGAAGGCTCCGCGCGGCCTCACACACGGCAAGAAGCTCTACGCCCCCGAGGTATGGCTGGAGCGGATCGTCCGCTGCTGGCACGAGCTCGGCGACAAGCGGGCGGTCCTGCTGGTCCAGCTGCCGCCGAATTTCGCGCGCGACGACGCCCGGCTGGATTATTTCCTCGCCGCGCTGCCGGAATGGATCCGGGTCAGCGTCGAGTTCCGCCACCCCAGCTGGGACCATCCCGACGTGTATGCCCTCTTGGAACGCCACGGGGCCGCGTATTGCGTCATGAGCGGCGCCGGACTCCCCTGCATCCTCCGCGCCACCGCACCGTTCGTTTACGTCCGGATGCACGGACCGGACCACCAGCACCTCTATGGCGGTTCGTATTCGGATGACGATCTGCGGTGGTGGGCGGCCCGGATCTGTGAATGGCAGGCGGCCGGACGGGACGTCTTCGTATATTTCAACAACGACGGCGAAGGCAACGCCGTCCGCAATGCCCTCACGCTGCGGGGGCTGCTGGGCATCTGAACCGGCCGTACCTCCCGACGCGGTCCGTTCGAACGGCTGGCGGCTGTGGGAGAGTGGATGCATGGAATTGGCGCCGCAGCACTCACACCAGCAGCGACTGGTCACCGGGACGAAGGTCTTCCGGCTTGCCCACTGGGTTTCGGACAGCTTCAACGGGCTGCGGCTGAAGACGGCCAGACGCTGGCGTTTCGCCCCGCAGACCATCGCCTACCAGGGCTACGGCTCCACCAGCTGGGCGCGCGTGCTGGGGAGGGTGGTTCTCACCAGCAAGCCGACGCCCGGCAGCGCGGCGGAACGCGCCGCCCGGAACGGGACCCAGAATGTCAGGGGCTGGCGGGCGTTCACGAGCGTGCCGATCCAGTACACCGAAGTCGAGGTCGAAATCGGCGGCGTCACCGCCCGGGTGCATGCGGATCGCGGCGGGCTCGTGGACACGGTGGTCCAGGTGTCCCTCGCCCCCGGCTGGCACACGGCCGTGCTCCGGGCCGAAGGAACGGAGCCGGTCGAGGCCAGGATTTTCGTCATCTCCCCGGACACCCGGCTCGGCATCGTCTCGGACATCGACGACACCATCATGGTCACGGCCCTCCCCCGGCCTTTCCTGGCACTGTGGAACACCTTCGTCCTGAACGAACGCGCCCGGATGGCGACGCCCGGCATGGCCGTGCTGATGGATCGGCTCAAGGTCGAGTACCCGGATGCGCCGGTGATCTACTTGTCCACCGGGCCGTGGAACGCGGCGCCCACCCTGGCCCGCTTCATCGCCCGGAACCTCTACCCCTCGGGCGCGCTGCTGCTCACGGACTGGGGCCTGACCCACGACCGCTGGTTCCGCAGCGGCCAGGAACACAAGCGGCGGAACCTGGACCTGCTCGCCGAGGAATTCCCGAACATGCGCTGGCTGCTGTTCGGCGACAACGGTCAGCATGATGAAGAAATCTACTCCGGCTTCGCGCAGGAGCACCCCGACCAGGTGGCCGCGATCGGCATCCGGCAGCTCTCAGTCAGCGAGGCCGTCCTCGCCGGCGGCCATTCCGACACCGGAGACCACTCGGAATCGTCCGTCCCGTGGATCCATTCCCCCGACGGCGCAGGGCTCGCCAAAGGACTGCAGGACCTGAACCTGCTCTAGGGGCGTCAGTCAGCCCGCCGGGATCGGCGGCACGACGGCGGCGGCTACCTTAGGCTGACCGACGTCGGCGGCCATCGCCTCCTGTCCGCCGTCGGCGGTCACCGTCTGCTGCCCGACGGTGGGGCGCGCCGTGTTCCGGGCGGCGGTCACTTCCTGAAGCCAGTAGTAGGAGGCCTTCGGCGTACGCACCTGGGTGTCGAAATCGACGTGCACCAGCCCGAACGGCTGCTTGTAGCCTGCCGACCACTCGAAGTTGTCCATAAACGACCACACGTAGTAGCCGCGCAGGTCCACGGCCTCGGCGGCGCCGCCGGTACCGGTGGCTTCGAGGGCCGTGCGGATGTGGTCTGCCAGATACCGTAGCCGGCGTTCATCCGGAACGATCCGCCGGCCGGTCGCGGCATCCCGCACCACGATGTCCTCGAAACTGGCCCCGCCCTCGGTGATGTAGACCGGCGGCAACTCCGGGTAGCGCTCGGCCATCTCGGCCAGGGCTACCGAGATGTATTCGGGCTTGACCGGCCAGCCGTAGGCGGTCGTCTCGGTATCGGGAAACGACGCGACGTGGAAGGCCCCGGGGGCCCCGCTGAGGTCCTCCCCCATAGCCTCTGCCATGCCCGGCGGCATGGCGCCGTCGCCGGGCCCCGCTCCGACCCGGGTGGGCATGTAGTAGTTCAGGCCGTAAAAATCCAGGGGCTGGGAGATCAGGTCCATGTCTTCGCTGGACGGGTTGAAGGACGAGGAAAAGAACGTGGCCGCCCGGACGACGTCGGGGTACTGGCCAAGCAGCACGGGATCCGCGTACAGCCTGTTCTGCGCCACATCCATGATTCCGGCGCTGATCTTGTCCAGCGGGTTCACGGTGGCCGGGACCATTGGCGAGTAAACATTGGTCATGCCGATTTCGCCGCGAACGTTGGCCGCACGCAGTGCTTGGAGCGCCAGGCCGTGCCCCAGCAGCTGGTGGTGCACGCTGGGCAGCGCCTTGAGCATGAGCGCTTCGCCGGGAGCATGCATGCCCAGGGCGTAGCCGTTGGTGGTGACGGTGGCGGGCTCATTGATCGTCACCCAGCGGGCAACGCGGTCACCGAACGCGGCCGCAGCGATGGCGGCGAACTCCCCCAGCCGGTAGGCCGTATCCCGGTTCATCCAGCCGCCGGCCTCCTCCAGCGGCAAGGGGGTGTCCCAGTGGTACAGGGTGGCCATGGGCGAAATGCCGTTGGCGAGCAACAGGTCGATCAGCCGGTCATAGAAATCCAGTCCGGCCGGGTTCACGGGGCCCGTGCCGCCGGGCTGGATTCGGGACCACGACAGCGAGAACCGGTACGAATCGATCCCCAGGTCCTTCATCAGTGCCACGTCCTCGGGCATCCGGTGGTAGTGGTCGCAGGAAATGGCTGGGCTATGGTCCTCCACGATCGTCCCCGGCTTCGCGGCGAAGACGTCCCACCCCGAGGGCCCGCGGCCATCTTCATCGAGAGCACCCTCGATCTGGAAGGCCGACGTCGCCACCCCCAGGGTAAAGCCGGGCGGCAGAAGGGCAGCCAATTCCTGGGCGGAAGCGTTCATCGAGGACCTCTGTCTAGTTTCGCTGGTGGTTGACTGATCTTAGGCCTCCCCCGGAACGGGCGCCACGACCCGGGGCGTGGCCGCGACGCCGCGCCCCGGCATCAGGGTTCTTTGGCGTGTATTTACTGAGCGGCACGGCAGCGGGCTCAGAACCCGGAGGTTTCGGGTCCGAAGAGGAAGTCCTTGGCATGGGCCACAGCCTTTTTGAAAGCGTCGTTCCGTAGTGCCACGAGCTGCTCAGCCTCGCTGGCTGACGGTTCCAGGTACTCCGTGAAGCCCGGACGCAGTATCCAGATGTCTCCGGCCGGCGGCAGGTAGAAGATGCCGAAGGACCGGTGCTGGCTGTCGTCGTCGGTCCAGATGGGCACTACGGCCAGCGCCGCGCCGGTGTCGATGTTGATCCACTGCGCACGGGGATGCGGCGCTTCCTGCGCCTCCGGGTCCAGGAACGGTGCCGTACCTTCGCCCCAGCGTTCTTCAAACCGTTCATGGAAGGCCGGCATCAGGTGAGCATCATAGCGGCGCCACGCACTCATGGCCCTTCTCCTTCGTTTTGATCTTGATCTGTCGGCGACTGATTTTCAGGACACTGCCCCGCGGGCCAGTGCGCTCACGGGCCCCTCTCCCACCGCACGGGAGAGACCCGAAGCAGGGGGCCGCGGCGCCTGATGATGCGCACGGGGATCCGCTGGGGCCCGTCCGGCGGCGTCGCCTGTCCCACAGCCGCGTGTTCCGCACGGTCATAGGCCGCCCTGGTCCGCGGATCCCGGAGCACGGCGAAGGCCGCCAGAACCCCGCTGGCATCATGGCCACCGGAGCCGCCGGACGGGCCGACGTCGGGATGGCGCTGCCGTATTTGAGCGCGGAAAGCGCGGCTGATTTCCTGCTGGCTCGCGTCGGGCAAGATGTGCAGCGCGGCGTAGTAGCCGCGGGAATCGGGATGCGGCAGCGGAAGGGGCTGTGCTGCTGGGCCTCTCGAAGTTGGGCCTGTCGAGGGTGCAGCCCCCGGGTTGGGCTCGTCGGGGTTGAATTCCATCGTCCACCTCCGTGGGGGCCGGGGAAAATCCCTCGGCATGCCGTACGGAATGGCCGGCCGGCCGGGGCCCGCACCGTGCAGGTCTCTCCCTGCACCGGTGCGGGCCCCGGCCCCGTTTCCCTGCGGCTACTTGGCGATCTCGTGCATCTTCTCTTGCGGACGGCTGATTTCGATCTTTCGCGGCTTGGCCTGCTCAGCCACGGGGATGCGGACGGTCAGGACGCCGTCTGCATAGTGCGCCGTGACGCGCTCGGTATCGAGGGTGTCGCCGAGGATCAGCTGGCGGCTGAAGACGCCCCGCGGGCGCTCCGAGACTGTCAGCTCGACATTGGGTTGCGTCGGGTCCCGGCGTTCCGCCCGGACGGTGAGAACGTTCCGCTCGATGTCCAGTCCGATCGAGTCGACTTCGACGCCGGGCAGGTCGAACGCGACGACGAATTCGCCGTCTTCCTGCCACGCGTCCATCGGCATCGCCGCGGGCCGTGCCGTAGTCCCGAACACCTGCTGGGCGAGCCGGTCAAAGTCACGGAACGGGTCCGTACGAATCAACATCATTTCCCACTCCTTCACTGTGAGTCTGCCTATTGTTCTTCTCCAATCCAGCACCATTTCTATGGTGGTGGATATAGATTTTTTATAGCACCGGTGACACACTGATGCAAGGGGATTATCCAATCGGGATGGAGAGAAGACATGGCACATCGCGGGGCGGCCGCGGCCGTGTATGCCATCTCTGTGGTGGCTGAGCTGGTGGGCACCGGGCAGCAGAACATCCGGCTGTATGAGCGACGCGGGCTGCTCACCCCGGAGCGCACCGCGGGCGGCACGCGGCAATACAGCGACGGCGACCTCGAGGTGCTGCGCCGGATCGGCGAGCTCCTGGATGAGGGCCTGAACCTGGCCGGGGTGGCTAAAGTGCTCGAGCTCGAGGCGGCGAACGCGAGGCTAGCGGCAGAACTTCGGAGGCTCCGCTCGCGCTGACCCGCCCGTCGCTGTGGCTGAACAGCGAATTCGGCAGCGGGGGCGCGGAGGCGGTGGGGGTCAGGAGGCGGCCGCTACTCCTGCGACTTGTCCGCCGTCGAGAGCGTGCCGGTGACTTGCTCGCCCGGAATCCTGGCGGTGCGCCAGGTGTCCAATGCGATCGTGGCCCCGAGGATTACCAGGGAGATCGTCAAGGCGCTCAGCGCATCCGTCATCCAGTGGTAGCCAAGGTAGAGGCGGCTGACGGCGGCGAAGAAGATGCCGATTCCCGCCACGATGAAGGCGACGACGGCGGCCATCGGGTTCTTCCGGCGCGAAAAGACCAGATACGTGGTGACCAGCAGGAAGTCGCATGCCCCCAGGACGTGGCCCGACGGGAACGAGAAGGTGGAGTCTGCCCCGAACAGCATCAGGTTTATCGGAGGCCGGTGGCGCTCCACAATGTGGCCGATCACCTGCGCCAGGATCACGCCGGTCAGCATGGCGCCGGCAAGGAGCATCGGGCGCCAGGCGTGCTTGGCAAGGAAACCCCAGGCCACCGTCACGATCAGGACGATGATCGGCAGGCCGATGGGTCCGAAGACGATCGCGAGGATGATCATGATGATGGTGGTGGGTTCTGCGCGCAGGGTCAGGAGCCACGTGCGCACGGGCTCGTCGGCCGAGGAGAGGCCGTCGTGCTGCACCACACTCGCCAGAATCACGAAGAACATCACGACGCCGACGACCACCAGCGCGACGGCGATGCGGTAGAGATTCCTGCGGGCGTCCGCGCTCATGAACCGTTCTTCCACCACGAACTTCTCGTGGAAGGCCCGCCACCGGCCCTGCGACTTCCCCGTTTGCTCCTGTGCCATGATCCCGCTCCGCCTCTACACTTCTGGACATCCTCTGCTGAAGATTATCCCGCTTTGGCCCTTCCGGGGCCTCCGGGTTGCCCGGTGGCCGCCTTGAACCATAGAACCGCAGGTCAGTGCCGCGGCCGGCGCCGCGGCACAGTTTCCGGACTGGAAGCGCTCCCAGCGGTGATTTGACGCCCCTATAAATATGACGTTATTGTCGCTTCGACTATTGGGGCCGACTCCAAGTACTCCAAGAAAGATAGTGCAATGACAACAAGCATCGAGACCATCGAGATCCAGGTCGACAGCCGCCGCGTGCTGGACGAGCGGCTAGAAGAGGCCGTGCGCGGGCTCCAGGAGGTCGCCATGGCCACCGGAACCCACGGCATCCTGCTCACCCGGCACAAGCCCGGGCACTACACGGCGGCGTTGTCCGACCAGGTTCCCTTCGGCATGACCCGGGAACTCGTCCACTAAGCAGGATGAGGCGCCCCAGGCGATCCTGAGGATCCGGGCACACAAAACCAGGTCCCGGGTGGCTGAGCATAGACTCGCCGCCCGGGACCTTTTTGCACCCTAAACGCGGGGGTACCTGGCGCCCGATCAGGGCCCTCGACGGGACGCCCCGTGGCCCGGCGTTGCCGGGGTTAGCGGGAGGTTCCCCAGCCCATCCGTTGGGCCGGGCCGCCAGTCACGGCTCGTGCCTTACCAGTCATGGACGGTGCCGTCGACGAGGCGGTTGTAGGGCAGGTAGGCCTGCTGGTAGGGGTAGGCGGCTGCGGCTTCTTCGTTGAATTCGACGCCGATGCCGGGCTTGTCGCCCGGGTGCAGGTACCCGTCGGTGAAGGTCATGGACTGTTCGAAGACCTCGTTCGTCGCATCCGAGTGCTGCATGTATTCCTGGATCCCGTAATTGTGGATGGCCAGGCCCACGTGCAGCTGCGCGGCGAACCCGACCGGGGAGATGTCGGTGGGGCCGTGGAAGCCGGACTTGATCTGGTACTGCGCGGCGAAGTCCATGACCTTCTTCAGCGGGCTGATGCCGCCGAAGTGGGTGGACGCGGCCCGGACGTAGTCGATCAGCTGTTCCTTGATGATGCTCTGGTAGTCGTAGACGGTGTTGAAGATCTCCCCGATGGCCAGCGGCGTGGTGGTGTGGGCGCGGACCAGGCGCAGCGCCTCCTGGTTTTCGGCCGGGGTGCAGTCCTCGAGCCAGAACAGGTCGTAGGGTTCCAGCGCCTTGCCGAGCTTGGCGGCCTGGATCGGGGTCATCCGGTGGTGCCCGTCGTGCAGCAAAGGCAGTTCCGGGCCGAACTCGTTGCGGAC